>CAZBFW010000059.1:0-5195 GCA_964491135.1 uncultured Phycisphaeraceae bacterium
GTCAAACGACAGCGTGTCCATAAAGGTGTACTCGCTGCCTGCCGCGTAGAGGAATTGCAGGTTGCGGCTTTCGTGTGGGACCTCCTCAACGGGCAGGAGGGTTTCGAGCAGTTTGTCTGTGGACATTCCGGTGCGCAGGTTGCGGAGTGTCACGTGGGTCTTGGACCTTTGCTTGCCCGTATGCTGCTCACCAAAGTCCGTGACCTGGTAAAGATCACCATGAATGCGGATGAGCATTCCACGGTTCACATCGGTTGACATGGTGCGTCCTCCCTTTGCCCGACACGATCCAAGTGGATTCCCAAGAGAGGGTGCGTCCGGCCAAGCCGGCTTATGGGATATCATGCCATGACGGGGCGTCGTGATCAATGGGTGACGAAGCCGACTGGTGGCCCTGCGGTCCGGGCATCGAGTCTGCGGGGGTGGGTTCCGCTGCGCTGGGAACGGGTCGGAGCATGCCCATCCAGAGGGACTCGCCGGCCGCAGCCAGAATCAGCAGCGCAGGAACGACCCACGCGAAGACACACCACGCCCGTGTGGCGGACAGGAAGGGCCAGAGAGCCTTCTGGGCCAGAGCGAGGCCACCGGCCAGGAGAATGGCAGGGGGTTCGAGCAGGTTGAGGGCCAGACCCAGTCCGGCGACGAGCCGACTCCCGCCGGGAAGGGAGACCGCGTTTTCCTCAACGAGGGAGGGCTCGGCGAGCAGCAGGCGCAGGCCAATGCCCAGGGAAAACCCGACGCCGGCCACTGCGAGCCAGGCGAGGCGGCCCAGCGACCCTGCGGCGGTCAGGGCGGCGCAGATCGTGATGTTGTTGAGGGCGATGACTCCGGTACGCCGGGCCCAGGAACGGCTTGCGACCAAAGGTCGGACGACGCGATCGATCCAACGACGGACCAGTCGAACCGGCCACCAATGCGCCCGAGATGCAGCCTGCCAGCCGCCGCCGACCGCGAGCAGCATGACAACTCCGGCGATCAGGGACTGGGGCCACAGGGTCGGGATCGTCTGGATGAGATCGTGGGCAGTCACATCAGGAGGCTCGACAGAGGGAGCGGCGGACGCACACTCTTCGGACGGTCACAACTCCGATTCGGGACGCCCGGTCTGGGTGATCGGGCCGAAGAGATCCAAGGTCGTGGGCTGCTCCAGGATGAAGCTGGCGTTCATGGCGCGGCTTCGACTCAACTCATGCAGCGCCTGGACCAGCGACGAGTAGTCAATGCCCAGCCCGGCAACCTGTCCGTCTGCGTCTCGCCCGGGCTCACTGCCCAGCAGGTGAAGGAGCGTTCCGAGGTCGTAATCCACGGGAACGGGGGGCGAAACAATGCCCTGGCGGGGCAGCTTGCGGAAGACGGTCAGGTGGTCATCGTCGTCAGCGGCATTGAGAATGAACGACCGTCCGGGATCGCTGTAGAAGAGAGGTGGCTCGCAGCGAACGTCACGGCCGAGGATGGCAATCCGCCGGTTGCTGCTGCGTTTGGCGTAGACGAGGTTCTCGCCCGGCACGTGCAGGTGGTCGAGCAGGAAGTTCTGCTGGCCAACGGATTGGGTCTGGATAGACCGGTCCTTGGCCAGCAGAAGGGCTTCATAGGCGGCGACTCGAATGCGCGGGTCGGCGTCCGAGAGCAGGGGGTGCAGAGCCCGTTCAGCACGGACGGCGTAGGGGGCACGCCCCATCTCCTCGATGGCAGCAAGACGATTGTGACTGGCGGCGTCCGCGGCGTGTCGGGTGAGGGCGGTCAGGGCCAGATCATCCTCCAGGCGGATGCCCGTCCGGGCCGCGTAGTAGCTGACATTGGGGTCACGATGATCGTAGAGCCCCCGGAGTGTCGGCAGCACCGGGCGTCCGATCCCCTCCAGGGCGAGCGCAATATCGGCATGAGGTGCGCCCGCCCGGATGAGCTCCTGGCAGAGGTCACGACAGCGGCGCTCGGCGAAACCCGTTTGTTCCGGCACGTAGATGTGGCGGAGCAGCGAGAGAAAATGGCTCGGGTTGTCGCGGTATGCCGGGGGCACACGCAGCCGGATGTACGAGGGAGATTCCGCCTCGGCGGTTTTGGGCCCGATGAAACGGGCGTTGATCCGTTCGGCGATGAGGCCGGCCATTCGATGAGAAGGGCGGGTGAGAACGAGCCGGATGCGGCGGTCCTCACGCGTGGTTCCACCACCAATGATGACGGCTCGCCGCGGGTCGATTTGGGTGGCCGCCCCTTCGGTGACGGCGAACGGATTCCGAAAGAGGGGGCCCTCGGCGGTCGCCAACGCCTTGCCGGGGATGCTGGTGGCCGTGTCCAGTTCGCGGAAGATGCGCAACTCGCACGGCCAGAGGCTTCCGCCTTCGAGGGAGAGGGTCTGGGTGCCGGGGTAGGCCTGCACGTATACGTCGAAGGCAGTTCCGGAGGGCACGGCCGCAGGAATCTCGCCCTGGACGGTGACAACCGCGGTGTCCTTGCTGTCGACCAGTTGTTCAGGGGTCAGGCCGTCCTTGCGTGTAGTCTGGAATTCCGGGCGTTTATAGAGCTGCTGGATGAGAGTGTCTCGGAGTTGTCGCGGGCACTGTGTGGAGCCGCGGTCACCAAGGCCGACGACGAGCCCGTACCCGCGAACCTGCATCTTGCGCATTCCCTCGATCCACCCGTACTGGCCGATGGTGTCCCGGTAGGCGGCGGAAAGAGTGGCATCGGACGCGGTTGTGTCGACTTTGCCCGTCTCGAGGTCGGGCTTCTGGGGCTCCAGGTGGCTCCAATCGATGCTCAGGCAGCCTGCCGTGGGGGCAAGCGCCAGGCAGGCGAGGGTGAGAAAGCGGCTTGTCATTCGGGTGCCTCCGTGATTCTCTTGAATCCAGGGGACAGCGGTACGGGCGGGAGAGGTCCGAGCGCCGACTCCGAGCCTCAGCATCCGGCTCCTGCACTCCTAGCTTACGACGGGATCGCGGCGGTGGTCAAGCAGGGACGTGCGTGCGGCAAGGCCGACCGGGTCTGACGAAGCCGGGCAGGAATAGAAACTGGGCTAGTCGGGCGCGCCCGCGGAGAGCAGGGGGAAGTCGGCATCGGTGGCGCGGATGCGGGTTTCCCACCATTTCCGGTCGGCGTTGACGAGTCGGGTGATGCCCTCGACCACGTGGGGGTCAAACTGGGACCCGCCGTGGCGGCGCAGATCGTCGATCGCCTTGTCGATGGAGCGTCGCGAGCGGTATACGCGATCCGTGGTCATGGCGTCGAAGGCGTCGGCCACAAGAAGGATGCGCGCTCCCACGGGGATGTCGGTGCCTCGGAGCCCGTCCGGGAGACCGGAGCCGTCATAGTGTTCGCGCTGGTGTCGGATGATCTGACGTTCGGATTCCAGAATGCGCAGGTGGTCCACGATGCGGGCGCTGATGAGGGGAACCTGCTTCATCACAGCCAACTCCAGGGACGAGAGATCGGCCGGCTTCATCAGGATGCGGTCCGGGACCCCGACCTTGCCGATGTCGTGAAGGAGTGCCGCGTTCTTGATCGCCACCACGGCTCCCTCGCTGCAGCCGAGGGCACGCGAAAGACGTTCGGCGATGAGCGAGACATTCTGGGAGTGACGGGCCGTGTAGGGGTCCTTCTCGTCCAGGGCCTGGACCAGCGAGGCGATGCTCTGGACGTAGACCTGCTTGGCCTGGGCGCTCAGGGCGGCCACACGCCGTCGAAGCGACTGCACCTCCTTGGTTTCGATGAGGCTCTCCGGGGTGTGTTGCTCATCGGGGACCTCCAGCACCGTGGCCACTCGGTTTCGGCCGGTTCGCTTCGCGACGTACATGGCCAGGTCGGCAAGATTGACGAGATCGGCCGCGGTCTTGACGCGGGGGTCGTCGGTGCTGCACACGCCGATGGAGGCGGTGAGCATGAAGTCGTGGGCGCCTTCCACCCGCACGCGCTCCGACAGCGTGGAACGGATGCGTTCGGCAAGGAGAGTGGCGGCGTCCAGGGAGGACTCCGGGGTGAGGATGGCGAACTCGTCGCCGCCGAAGCGGCTGATGGAGTCCACCTCGCGCACGGTGGAACGCAGGCAGGCGGCCACCTGGACCAAGACCTGGTTGCCGGCGAGGTGGCCGTAGGTGTCGTTGACCGCCTTGAAGCAGTCGAGGTCAATCATGATGAAGGACAGAGGGCCGCCGTACCGCCGGGCCCGGCTCATCTCGCCCTCCAGGATTCGGTTCAAGTAATCGTGATTGAACAGCCCGGTAAGAGCGTCGGTATAGGTGGCTTGGCGCAGGTTCTCCTGCAACGTCGAGAGCCGAAGGCCGACCCGCATGCGCAGGAGCAACTCGTCCAGGTTCACGGGTTTGCTCAGGTAGTCATCGGCGCGGTGACGTAATGCCTCGGCCCGCGATTGGCCTTCCTGCTCGTCCGTCATGAGGATGATGAAGGAATCGGCCAGCTCCGCGTGTTCACGGATCCGGCGGCAGAGCTCCGGGCCGCTGATCCCGGGAAGGTTCCACGCCGCCAGGATAACGCGGGGCGGCCGGCGTGTGATCTCCTTCCACGCGGCCGTACCGTCCTCGGCTGAGCGACAGGAGAAGCCGGCGGCGTTCAGGGCCTCCACCAGCAGACCGCGCTCCTCGGAGTACCGTTCCGCGATCAAGACGTCATATTTCGAGAACACGCACCCTCCCCTGGTGGCGAGGCCACCCTGTCCCTGGACCTGACATTCATCGGGTGTAGGGGACCCCGCCTTCACGACAAATCCAAGCGGAAAAACGAGTTGAGTGGCTGGTTCTCGGACCTTTCGCGCGAGGAGCATACACGCGGTGTGCCCGGACGGGCGCAGGAGTGGGGCTACCTCAGCTCCACATCCCAGTAGGCGTGGTCCAGGAACTGCTTCCAGGAGTGGTACTTGCTGTTGGAAAGCTTGAGGTGGATGACCGGGCTGCGACGCGGCTTGACCGGCCGGCGCATCAGGCGGATGCCCGCCTGGTCCGGCGTTCGTCCGCCTTTTCGGACGTTGCACTTCACGCAGCAGCAGACGATGTTGTCCCAGGCGTTGTCACCGCCCTGGGAGCGGGGCACGACATGGTCGAGGCTGAGCTCGGACGTGGAGAAACGCTTGCCGCAGTACTGGCAGCGATTTCCGTCCCGGGCGTAGATGTTGCGGCGATTGAGCTTGACCTCCTGCTTGGGCAGGCGGGAGTACGTCAGGACACGGATGATCCGCGGCACCACCAGGT
>CAZBFW010000059.1:5205-11795 GCA_964491135.1 uncultured Phycisphaeraceae bacterium
CAGTCATGCGCGGCCGGCTCGAAGGCCTTGCGGAACTCGCTCAGCTCGCGCCAGTCCTCAAAGTCATACGAGACGTATCGTCCGTCCTCCAGGCTGACGATCTCGGCGCACGGGTAATTGTGGGGTGAACGCTTGCACAGAAGCGTAAACGCCCGCCGTGCGTCGATGATCCGCAACGCCACATAGTTGGCATTGAGCATCAGAACGCTCGAATCCAGCCCGCTGACGGGTTGGCAGTCCGGAATGACCGCAGCAGCCTCAGGGAAGATGACACCTCCTTGGGGGCCGGGCCTCAAGCCCGGCTCCACCCTATTCATTCTATTTTCGGCACGGCCGTCCTGCAAGAGAGGACCGATAACAAGCGAATTCTCAGTGGCGTCCTGACGCTTGCGGTGACCGTTGACCCGGCGGAACAAGGGTGCTCCTGTTTGGGACCAAAAGGCAGCCGGCCTGACCGGCTTGCTGCCCGGCGCGGCCGTCCGAGACGCAACGGAGCCGGTTTGCGGTATATTGCCGTGCGGAGGCAGGGCGATGGGCGACGCAAACGGGTGGGCGCAGAAGGTCGCGGGATGGGGCTGTCCGGTCTGCACGGCGGTACCGGAGGCGGAGGATCCGAAATGGTTGCTCACGCTTCCGTCCGGGCGAGTGCTGCTGCAGGATGACGGTGATTTTCCGGGGTATTGCATTCTCTACTTTCGGCGGCACGTGACCGAGTTGTTTGAGCTGACGTCGGCGGAGCAGGGGCAACTCATCGAGGATCTGAGCCGGCTTGCTCGGGCGATCGACAGGGTGTGCCGGCCGGCCAAGCTCAACTACGCATGCCTGGGCAACCAGGTCCCCCATCTGCACTGGCACATCGTGCCGCGGTACCCGACGGATGGCTGGTGGGGGCAGGCGTTCACGGCCCGCCCGCCTGCTGAGTGCAGGGTCATGAATCCCGGCGAGTATACGCGCCTGCTCCAGAGTCTGCGCGCCATGCTGAGATGACATTCGGGCCGACACCGTCGAGAAGTATGGCGTTCACTATTCCCAGACGGCCGACGCCACGGCATATCCTCCGTAACTTCCTGCAAATACGACATGTTACGAGAGAGGCCCGAGGGGTTGACCACGGATCGCGAATCACTGCCTGAGATTGCGTGTTGAAGGAGCGCCTCGTAAGGTGTACACTCTATATCGGTGGGGGAAGGGTGATGCCCATCCCCAGGTTAAGGCTCTTCTGCACTTCGGTTGATGACATGGTCAAAGGAGGCAAGGTCATGCGAGTGTTATTGGGTGGCGTTCTGGTATTGGGGTTAGCTTTTTCAGCCAACGCCCAGCTGTACAACGCTGACATGGAGTATCAGCCCGGCGGCGAGTACTCCACCCTGGAGGGTTGGCGCGTGACGGGCGGCGGATGGACGTATCATACGTCTTTCCCCGCACCAAACAATGAGACCCTGGGCGAGAAGTTCGGGTTCTACAGCGCCGGCACGGCGGAGATCATGGGCCAGGTTTCGACGCTGCTGTTTGAGCCGGACAGTTCGTATACGTTTGCGAGCTGGGCCATTGGCGGCGGGGATTTCGCCGGTGTGATTCCTTACGAGATCGGCTATCTGAGCGGCGGTACGAGCATCGCGACGAATTTCGTTCCGTTGGCAACGAATCTCATCAACGTCGACGGGCAGACGCAGTGGGCGCCCCAGGTTGGCGTGACGTACGCGACCGGCTCGACCGGCCCGGAAATGGGGTTGGAGGTTGTGGTTCGGTTTGGAGGCGGGGCGCAGGGTGGAGTGAGCGACATCTGGGTGGACAACGTTACGCTCACGCCGGAGCCGGCCAGTCTGGCTCTGTTGGCGATGGGCGCGCTGGCGGTGCTCCGTCGGCGCTGATCCACGCAAGGCGGCATACGAGTATTCAGTAAGGAAGGCATGGCGCAGCCTCGTCGCGAGGCGGTGCCATGCCTTCTTCTGCGCGGGACCTGTGTCCGACGTGCTTCAGGCGCTCCCCGATGATTGGCCTTCACCGGATTCCGGCGTCCGAATGAGCACCACCAGCCGCTGGTCCGTGCGTAACGGGGCATCCACGGCCGGAGGGCACTGAAGCGAGCCGTCCGGTTGCTCGATGGCGATGACGTGGATGCCGAACGCCTGGCGAAGATCGGCCTCACGCAGCGACTTGCCGATCGCGTCCAGGGGAACCAGCAGCCGCTGAATCTGGTGTTCCCGGGTGGGAGCCAGGCCCGTGAGAAGTTCGTGCAACTGGCCTTCGCGTTCTATGGCGGTCAGGCCGTGGTGCTCGCGCACGGCCGACCGTTCCATGACCTCCACCTGGTGTCGGACGGCCCGAAATACGCGTTCCCGCGTCAACATGCCGAGCCAGCGACGCTCGGGATCGCTGGAGACGACGGGCAGCACTTCGTATTCGTTGCTCCGGAAGCGTTCAAGCACCCGGTAGACGTTCTCCTGCGGATGCACGGTGGGTACGTCGGATGTCATCATGTCCAGGGCGATGACGATGTCGCCGAGTTCGGGCACGTCGATGGTTCGGTGGATTTCCGCGGTGGAGATCAGGCCGAGCAATTCATCGTCGCGGGTCACGGCAAAGACCGGCCTGGCGCCGTACCGGACTTGCTCCAGCATGTCCGCCAGGGGTGCGTCCGGGCTGACCACGGGTGTCCACGACCGCTCCATCAACTGCTCCACGCGCCAGGACTCGAGCATGTGAATGACGGCGTCGCCGGCGTGGGCGGGTGACTCGGCCGAGCCACGTACCTGTTCGTCATTGACGCCCCAACGCCGGCCGATGACGTACGCGCTGATGCAGACGAGCATGAGTGGGACGATCAGGCCGTAACTGCCGGTCATCTCCGTGACCATAACGATGGCGGCGAGCGGCGTTCTCATGCTGGCAGCCAGCACGCCGCCCATGCCGACGGGGATGAGCGCCTGGCGCAGGCCTTCGGGGAACTGGCCTGGGTAGGCGGCCTCGCACAAAGCGCCCAGGAAGGCACCCACGGTTCCTCCGATGAACACAACGGGACCCAGCAAGCCGCCCGAGGCGCCGCTGCCAACGGTGAAACCGGTGGCCAGGCACTTGGCCAGCACGACGGCGGCGAAGAAGGCGGACCACCGCCACCAGTTGACGGCGGCGGGATCACCAAAGAACAGGGGGGCGGCCTCAGGGGTCGTCATGGCGTTCTGAACGAATCGGTATTCTCCATCCATGACCTGCGGGAGAAGGCAGGCCAGTGCGCCCGTGGCCAGTCCGCCGAGGGCCGGTGCGACCCAGCGGGGCACGCGGGACCATGGGACCAGCCGGTGCTCAACGAGGTGAACGCAGGTGGCATACACGATGCTGACCCCGCCGCACAGCAGCCCGAGAATGGCATACGGAATCAGTTCGATCGGCGAGGCAAACGCGAGTTGACTCGCACCATGAAGCATGTGCTCACCGGTGCCGCAGAGCAGCATGAACGTGGAGTAGCCGAGCACGGAAGACACGACGGACGGCACGATGGCCCCGGCCTCAAACTCGGGCTCGCGATAGAGGACGCTGGCCGCAAACAAGGCACCGCCCAGCGGGGCCTGAAAGACGGCTCCGATGCAGGCGCCGCAACCGGCGATCAGCAGAACGCGCCGTTCGCGCGGCGTGACGCCGAACACCCGCCCAATGCCGGAGCCGAGCGAAGCCCCCATGGCGGCGGTGGGGCCTTCCGGGCCGGCCGATCCGCCGCAGGCGATCACCCAGACCGCGGCTGCCGCCTTGACCAGCGGGCCCTTCATCGGCAGTCGGCCCATGTCGTGGTGAAACGCGCGTACGAAGACGTCAACCCCGTGCCGGGTGGCCTCCGGGCATACCATTCGTACCACGATGCCGGAAACCAGGCCCCCCAGCGCGGGCAGCAACAGAACTCCCCAGCGGAACGTGAGGAACCCGGACGAACCCAAGTGCGTAAAGCGCCCGACCAGACGCTCGGATCCGAATGACAATGCCGATTCAAACCCGGCCGCTGCGGCACCCCCGAGAATGCCGGCCAGCGCGCCCAGCATCAGAAACCGGCCCCATTGCGGAACGCGCGAGATCAACGCGGTGACGATCTTCGGTCTTTTCAAGGCGACCTCCGCCTGGGTGAACGGACGGCTCATGGATGGCGGGCCGGCACGGCAACTTCAACAACCCGATGTCCGGGTACCGTCGATCAACCCGCCGGGTCAATCGATGCCGCGCTCGGCAAGCCATCGCTCGGCGTCGATCGCACCTTTGCACCCCATGCCCGCTGCCGTGACGGCCTGGCGGTACACGGAATCGGCCACGTCTCCCACCGCGAAGACCCCTTCCACACTGGTGTACGTGCGATACGGCTCCTTCAGCACGATGTATCCCTTGTCGGTGGTCTGGAGCTGGCCGTCGAGGAAGCCGGTGTTGGGCGTGTGTCCGAGCGATAGAAACATGCCGGACACCTGCAGGTCGCTCTGCTGTCCCGACTTGACGTTCTTGAGCCGCAGGCCGGTGACCCCGTTCTTGTTATCACCCAGAACTTCGTCCACCACGGAGTCCCAGATGACCTTGATCTTCGGATTCTTGAGCACGCGCTCCTGCATGATCTTGCTGGCGCGGAGCTGGTCGCGGCGGTGGACGACGTACACCGGATTGGCGAACTTGGTCATGTACGTGGCCTCTTCCATGGCGGAGTCGCCCCCGCCGATGATCGCGACCGGCTTGCCCCGGTAACGCGGGAAGGCGCCGTCGCAGGTGGCACAGGCGGTCACACCGAGGCCCGCCACGCGGAACCGATGCTCGCTTTCCAGGCCCAGCCAGTTGGCTGAGGCCCCGGTGGCCACGATCAGGGCGTGGGCCTTGGCCGTGCTGTCGTCGTCCGCCCACACGGTGAACGGCCGCGCAGAGAGATCGACGCGGGTCACGTTGGCGGAGACAATGCGGGTATCGAACCGTTCGGCCTGCTTGCGGAAGGCGGCCATCATCTTCTGCCCGTCGATTCCGTCCGGAAAGCCCGGGTAGTTCTCGACCTCGGTTGTGAACATGAGCTGCCCGCCGGGGATCATTTCGCTGCCTCCGGTGGGCTGACCTTCGTAGACCAGCGGGTTGAGGTTCGCCCGTGCCGCGTAGACGGCGGCCGTCCAGCCTGCCGGCCCCGATCCGATGATGATGACCTTTTCGATCGAGTCCTGATTCGCCATGATCAGCCGTTCCTTATCAGCGCAACTCCACTGCCGATCGACGCGGTCGGCGTACCCTTTAGTATTGCCTGCCCGATCAGGGGCCGCAAGCAGAAGGAGTTCCAGGGTCAGAACGGCCAGGGCGTGCGCGGGTCAGGCTCCAGGACCGGGATGGTGAAGGAGTCCGGGAGCCGGATTCGGTCGGCGTCGATGGCCCGCGGGCTGCCGATGCCGGGCCAGGCGCCGCAGGCGTCGTGGAATTCGCAGATGACGCCGTCGCCGTCCCGATCGGTCCCGGCCCAGAGGACGACGGCCCCTTCCATCGGTGGCAGTGTCAGTACGAATGATCCGTCCGCCTCGACCACGCCGCGAGCCAGCATCCCGCTCGTGGCCGCGTCCCGCGCGACCAGGTGGATCGTGTCCGGCGGCCGGTCAGCGCCGGGCACCTGCGCAAACACATCCACAACGGCGGGAGCCCCGCCGGACGGGGTGATCTCGATGGAGCCCCGGTATTGCCCCGGAGAAAGGCCCCGACGGTCCACGACGGCACTGATGGTGGTGTAGGTGGCGCTGGCTGACCCGCCGCCGGGCGTGGCGTCAAGCCACGCGTTGCCCACCCACTCGCGGAGCGAGACGTTCTCGATCACGAGGGTGCCGCCACCGGCGTTCTGAACGTCAACGGACAGGATCGTCGCTTCCTCCCCAAAATCCAACACGTGCGTGCTGAGGACCAGCTCCGCGGGGGCCATGCCCAGGCCGGTCGTAATCTGCGCCGCCTGCACGGCTCGCCCGGCATCTATCAGTCCGTAGCCGAACGAGTCGTCACGTCCGAAAGAGCCCAGATCCGTGGCGGTGTCCCGCAGGATCTGGCGGATCTGTACCGCGGAAAGTGCCGGGTTGACCGAAAACATGAGCGCCGCAACCCCGGCGACCTGCGGGCACGCCATGCTGGTGCCGTAGCGATAACCGTATTCGTAGGTGAGCGTGCCGGTGTTGTCCGCGCCGACGGTGCTCAGAAGCCCGGCCGGTTCACCGGCCGCGCCGGGCACGTCGCTTCCGCCAGGCGCCACCAAATCGAGCGTCGCTCCATAGTTCGAGTAGCTCGCCAACTCGCCTGACCAGTCCACGGCACCGACGGAGATGACTTCGTCGTACCCGGCGGGATAGGCGGGCGCGGACGAGCCTTGGTTGCCGGACGCCGCAACGAGAACCACACCGGCCGCCGCGGCATCCCGGATGGCGGCCGCCATGGTGGCCGAGGGCGCGTGCCCGGCTCCGCCGTCCAGGCTGAGGTTGACCACGTCCGCCCGGCGTTGGGGCAGCGCTCCGGAAATGTTATTCAGCCCCGCGGCGTAGCGGATCGCCTCGGAAATATCGAGGATCTCGAGATCGGAAGAGCGTCGTGTAGGGAAAGAGTGTAGGATAGGGTGT
>CAZBFW010000060.1:0-6029 GCA_964491135.1 uncultured Phycisphaeraceae bacterium
CAACACCCTATCCTACACTCTTTCCCTACACGACGCTCTTCCGATCTCGCCCGCAAGGGCCGGCTGCCGGCCGGAATGCGGATCGTCGGCGTGTCCCGCACGCCCATGACCGATGACGAGTTCCGCCGGCGTCTGTTCGAGAGTTCCTGCCGTTCGCTGGGCGACGCCTGCAGGCCCGACGAGTGGGACGCGTTTGCCCGCAGCATCCACTACGTTCCCGGCAACGTGTCGACTCCGGACGACTGCACCCGCCTTCACACGCGGCTGCGCGAGTTGGAAGGCGACCATTCGAGCGGGCGCCTCTATTACCTGGCCCTGGCTCCCGAACTGTACCCCGCCGCCATCGCGAGTCTGGGCGCCGCCGGCCTGGCGAACCAGAACCACGGCTGGAGCCGCGTGGTGTTCGAAAAACCCTTCGGGCACGATCTGCCCAGTGCCCGCGAGCTGAATCGCACGGTCCTCCAGGTATTCGACGAATCACAGGTTTTCCGCATCGACCACTACCTGGGCAAGGAAACGGTGCAGAACCTGCTCGTCCTCCGGTTCGCCAATACCATCTTCGAGCCGGTCTGGAACCGCAACTTCATCGATCACGTGCAGATCACGGTGGCCGAGACCGTCAAGGTCGGCTCGCGCGGCGGCTACTACGACACGGCCGGTGTGCTGCGGGACATGTTCCAGAACCACCTTCTCCAGGTGCTCACGCTGATCACCATGGAGCCGCCCGGCCGCTACGAGGCCAACGCCCTGCGTGACGAGAAGGTCAAGGTCCTGGATGCGGTGCGGCTGCCCCAGCGCGAGGAGCTGGAGGAGTTCTCCGTGCTGGGCCAGTACGAGGGCTACCGCGATGAACCCGGGGTGGCCTCCGACTCCCGCACGCCGACCTTCGCGGCCGTTCGGCTCTACGTGGACACCTGGCGTTGGAAGGGCGTGCCGTTCTACCTGCGCAGCGGCAAGGGCCTGGGAGGCAAGACCACGGAGGTGATCATCCAGTTCCTCTGTCCGCCCCACATGATCTTTGACGTGCCCGAGGGGCAGACGATCCAGTGTAATCGGCTGGTCATCACCATTCAGCCGGACGAGGGCATTCACCTGTCTTTCCAGACCAAGGTGCCCGACCACGGCATGGCCCTTCGCGAGTCGATGCTGTACTTTCATTACCGCAGCTCGTACCCCCAGACGCCCATCCCCGAAGCGTACCAGCGGCTTCTGCTCGACGCGATTCGCGGCGATGCCTCACTCTTCATCCGCAAAGACGAGATCGAGCTGGCCTGGCGCATCATGGACCCGATCATCGGGGGCTGGGCCGCCCGGGACACGGAGCCGGTACCTGCCTATGCCGTGGGGTCGTGGGGGCCGCCGGAGGCCGACCGCTTCATGGAGCGCGAGGGCCGCCGCTGGATCAATGGAGCGTCGCTGCATCATGACGCCTGAACGGACGATCCGCGTGTTTCCGTCGCCCGACGATCTGGCCGTTGCGGCCGCCGCCCTGTTCAGCGAGACGGCCCGGGCGGCCGTTGAGTCACGCGGGGAGTTCCGCGTGTGCCTGGCGGGCGGGTCGACGCCGAAAGGACTGTACCGGCGCTTGGCCGGTGACCTCGGCCGCGACGTCCCCTGGCCGAGCGTGTGCGTCTACTTCGGCGACGAGCGATGCGTTCCGCCGGGCCATCCGGACAGCAACTACGGCATGGCCCGGTCGGCGCTGCTGGACCGCGTGCCCGTCGGCCCGAACGGCGTTTTCCGCATCCCCGGTGAGTTCGGGCTCGGTACCGCGGCGGATGCGTACGAGCAGACGCTGCGAGAGACGCTGGCCCACGCGGACGGCCGGTTCGACTTGGTGTTGCTGGGTCTGGGCGCCGACGGCCACACGGCCTCCCTCTTCCCTCAGACGCCGGCCCTGCACGTGGCGGACCGGTGGTGCGTAGAAGCCGTGGCCCCGACCGCCCCGAAGGAACGGGTCACGCTGACGTTTCCGATCCTGAACGCGGGGCGGCGGATCGTCTTTCTGGTCGCCGGGAAGGAGAAGGCCGGCGTCGTTCGCGCGGTTCTCTGCGGCCCGCGCGATCCGGACCGGCTTCCCGCGCAGGCCATCCGGCCAATCGATGGCAGTCTCTTCTGGCTGCTCGATGAGTCCGCCGCGTCCGATCTGCCCTCGTCACTTGGCGCCTACCGGTCGTGATTCCCGGTTGCCCAGCAATTCGTCGACCCGAACAAAGCGGTATCCCCGTTCGAGAAGTGCATCCAGAAGCGGCCCGATGTGCGGATGCATCTTGTCTTCCCGCAGAGAGCCAAGGTGCAGCAGAAGAAGGAACCCGTTCAGCCCGTCCGGCTCGCGCTGCTCGTAGGCCAGGACGTCGCGGGCGATGGTCTGCGACGGCACGAAGCTGCGGTGCCCCTCCGGCGCCCAGTCGCGATTCGAGCCCGTGCCGGGCGTGAAGTTGAACAGCACCACGCCCATGTCCGCCGCCCAGCGAACCTGGTCTTCATTAAACCATTCGTACGGCGGAATGAAGTACGCCGGCCCCGAGCCCCGAAGGGCACCCAAGGCCTGCAGCGCCTCCATGTTGACCCGCAAATCCTGCTCAAACTGCTCCCGCGTCACCAGCGTTCGCGCTCGGTCCTCCCAGTCGCAATACAACAGGTGGGCGTCGGAATGCGGACCGAGGTAGTGCCCTTCATCCACCATGCGGCGCAGCCACGGCCGGTATTGCGGCGTCGTGACGAACTGCCCGGTGACGAAGAACGACGCGCGGATTCCGCGGTCGCGAAGCGCGTCGAGGATCACGGGCATGCCCTCGCCGTAGTCGCCGCCGGTGAAAATCAGGGCGATCGTACGCTGCGACCGGTCCCCCCGCACCACCGCGCCGTGATCCAGCGTCCACTCCGGCCGTGGCGTGAACGCCGCGGGCTCGGGTCTCGGCTGTGTGCAACCGCCAAGGCACAACAGCCCGACAATCGTGGGTGCCAACGAAGGCGAATAGCCCCTTGATGTCGCGTGCTTGAGCATCAGATCTTCACGAAGATCCGTCGCCGGTACAGCGGGATCATCAGGAGAAGCCAGAGCGTCACGTAGCTCAGGGCATAGGCCAACGAGGCGAACTTGCCGTCCATCCACGAGAGATACCAGTGCTCATACACCCAACTCTTGAGCACGAGTTCGCCGCCCTCGACCTGCCATCGGTGCACGAGGATCCGCGCCCCGATGCTGGACGCGAAATAGACGACAATGGCGTTGGTTCCGAACACCCGGAACGGCCACGCCCACCGCCGGATGCCGTGAATGTCAATGAGCCAGTAACAGATCGCGAGCCCGCAGGACGCCAGCCCGGCCGTGTAGACCACGTACGAGCTGCTCCAGATCTTCTTATTGATCGGGAACCCTTTGTTCATCAACAAACCGACGCCGATTGCCAGGACACCGGCGAAAAACAAGCCCGCCGCCTTCTCCTCGCGGCTGCGTCCGGATTGCAGCCAGTGCCCGACCAGCACCCCCAACAGCACGGTCGCGATGGCCGGTAGCGTGCTGAGAATCCCCTCCGGGTCCGGTCGATGACCGTACAGATGATTCCCGAGCACCTGCTCATCGATCCAGTTGTGCAGCAGCCCGGGTGATCCTTCCAGCTTGGCCGTATACCCCTCCGGAGCCGGAACGTGCAGCGCAACCACCCAGTACGCGACCAGGATGCCCACCACCCACGCCACCCGGCCTCGCAGCCCTGTCGTCAAGAGAATGACCGCCGTGCAGCAGTAGCACACGGCGATTCGCTGCAGCACGCCGGGCACGCGCAGGGCCTTCTCCTGGAAATACGCGAAATCGACCCCGAAGTACACGATTGCCCCAAGCAACACTCCGGCACCGACGATCGTCATGGGCCAGAATCGCCCGGGGTACCCCGCGGGCCTATCCTGGAAGAACAGGCTCAGCCCGATGATGCCCAGAACATACGGCCCCATCAGCCGCCAGTTCGGGAAGCTGTACATGGTCAGGCCGAGCAGGAACAGGATCAGCGTCCGCCGGGCAATCTGCGCGTACAGGCGTCCGCGATCGGCAGGCCCCGTCAGGCGCTTGCGGAACGAGAACGTCATGGCCACGCCGACGATGAACAGGAAGAAGGGGAACACCAGGTCCGTCGGCGTGCAGCCCTTCCAGTCGGCGTGCTGCAGCGAATCATAGATGAGCTTCTTGTCCCAGATTCCCGGGTTGTTCACCAGGATCATGCCGGCGATGGTGATGCCCCGGAACACATCGAGAGAATCGAGCCGACCTCGCGGGGCGGGCGAAGCGGTCGGAACTGCGGTTGTCTGGCTCATGTTGACGTGCTCACTCCATGTTGCAGACAGGTCCACTCCGCCCTCAATCCGGCGGGGTTATCGAGCATTCGAGGTCGCCGGCCGGCTCGCCGGCGGCCGTCATCAGTCGGGCCGCGAACCGCCACGGCCCCGACGGGTTGTGCAGCTTGACGACCAGCAGGTTCCATCCTTTGCGGAATGGCAATCCTTCCATGCGGTCGCTGTCCAAAACGAGTTCCCGCACAAAATCGAACCGGCCAATGACCGCGCCGTTCAGGAACGACTTCAACCCTCCGTCGGCCGCGCCGAGCAACGCGATCATGTCCGGCACGTCCAGCAGCACGGACCGATCCTGCGGAGAATAGACCCACGTGGCCGCGTATGCCACGCGGTCGCGCTCCGGCAATTCGTCCAAGGCGCGAGCCAGATCGATCTCCGCGAAGGCGGATGATACCCGCCGCCACGCCAGATCGCCTGTCTTTTTTTCCGGCTCCGGCCGCAGCGCCGCCTCGTTCACAAAAGCATGGTCCAGCGGGCACCCCGGCTGCCCGGCAAACGGTCCCAGCACCAGCCATTGGGTGATGTAGCCGTCTGCATTCATGGCACGCGGCTCGCGTGGGGTCAGCGGGTTGACGTGCTCTTGCCGGGCCGCGCCCATCACGTCCAGCCAGCGCGACAGAATCCGCCGGGCTCGTGGCCGGAAGATGCCGTGTGCCTCCCGCAGCCGAAGCTGACTGATCAGAATCCGACCCGGCCCCCGCGGAATCTCCACCACCACCGCCCGCGCCCCGCCAAACGCCTCCAGCCGGCGGTACATCATGGCCACCTTGTGCTGTTCCGCGGCCGTCTGGTACCCCTCCCACCGCGTGGCGACCGTCCGGACCAGCACGCGGCCGGTATCCGGCCTATCGAGGGAGTGCCGGACGATCGGCTGGGCATCATCGCGGAGCACCCAGCACAGGTCGTAGTTGTTCAGTCCGGCGGCCAGCGGCGATTCCCGATCCGCCCAGGCGACGTTGAAGCACACGTCCTCGCGCAGCCCCAGTTGCAGACCCAGCCGGTGCGACCAGGCGGTCACCGTCTCCGGGACCAGCCCGTCCAGCAGCAGCGTGCCGCCTTCCGCCAGCAGGGCCTCAATCGCCTTGGCCGATGACCGCGGATCGCCCAGCGCCGCCATCGATCCGGCGTCGCAGATGACCACGCCGGCGCTCTGGGCCGTGACCATGCCCACTTCGGAAAAGAGGGGATCCGCCGCGAATTCAGGCTCACCCACGCAGGTCACCGGCGTCATGGCGAGCGTCGGCAGCGGATCCTCCAGCAACCTCTGCAGGACAATTGCAGCGGCCGGCGTGTCGACGGACCGTTCCAGCAGCGGCATCCCCGTCAGCACCACGTGGCCCGCGCCGACCGGAATGACCACCAGGGGCGAGCACGAAAGGCCCTCCGCACAATCACCGACGTCCAGCGGGGCCAACGCCGGCCCGGTGGACGGACGCTGGAATACCGCGGTTGCCACCTCGCCGTCCGGCCCCCACTCGCGGAAGTGATCGTCAGTCAGGCCGGCCAGCAGGCCGATCTGGTTATCGCGTGGATACGCGTGATCGGCGCTCCGGCGGATGGGACTCAGTCCCTGCAATGCGTCGTCGGCCACCCCATCCGCGCACACCACGAGCCGCCCACCCTGGCGCAGCCATGCGTCAATACCGGGCTGCTCCAGCCAATCCCGCAACGTCCGGTTG
>CAZBFW010000060.1:6039-9412 GCA_964491135.1 uncultured Phycisphaeraceae bacterium
CGGTTGCTCGCACCGCCGGCCAGAACCACCGTGGCCGTCGGACCTGCCTGGATGGCATCCGCAAGCCCATCTCCACGCGGCCGCTGCAGGGCGAACCCCCCCGGCGCATCCACGCCACCGAGTATCCACGCCCTGCGCTTCGCCACGGCTGATCGTTGTGTACGCGGGTGTACGTGAAGCACCCAGGATTCCGCGTGGAGTACGGCCCCGTCCGCCGCAGAGCGCATGACCAACTCGGCCGTCGCGGCCAGCGCGTCCGTGACCTCGGGCAATCGTGAGACGAGCGTGATTTGCTCTGATCCGTATCCGGCCAGACTGGAACGGACCGTCGCCTCCGCGAGCGTCCGCCTGTCCTGCAATACGCGAAGGTGGGTGACAACGTCCACCGGGTCCACCGTGTCGTTCCACAGTCCCGCGGCCAGCGTGGTCGTGTCCCCGCCGAACGCCTGCCGGGGGCGCCGGGGCAGAAAGAACCTTCGCCGCCGGTAGCACGCTGCCAGCGGGGCGTAGGCCGGGTCCTCTCGCCACGCGGGCTCCTGATCCGTATAGCCGTAGTTGAACGGCAGCGCCCGCGGTCCGATCCGCCGGATCGGGGCCCCGTCCTCCACCGAGTCTTCCGGGACATTCTCCACCGCCCGCACGGGAATCGGCTCGAGGCAGTACCAGTTGATGTTCCACGGCGTGATGCTGGCCGCACCGAGACTGCGCAGCCGCAGGAACATGTCCGCCGCGTCCTCACCCGCGAAGCGCAACCTCGTGAGGTAGTCCGCATACACCGCATCGTTGCCCAGCGGGCTCACCCACTCCGGGCCGCCGTGGTAAAGAGAGGAGAACTCGTGCACAACCAGGGGTTTGTCACGCTTCCACGATCGGTCCCAGTGACGCGGCGTGCCATAATGGCCGGCATGAAGCGGCGCTTTGCCGCCCACATCACAATCGTTTTCGTCGAAGCTGGCAAAGCGCGTTGGGTCCAGCGTGCGAACCTCGTCCGCCAGTGATAACAGGCCCTCGAAGATCGACTCGCCGCCCTTCCAGACTGTCTCGTTGCACACGCTCCAGAAAATGACCGACGGATGATTGCGGTCCCGCCGCACGAGCCGCCGAACATGGTCGCGCGCGTTCTCCCAGAATCGCGGGTGCCCCGTGCCCAACGTGCCCGCGGAGCCATACACAGCAGACTCATCGATGAGCATCATGCCCATTTCGTCCGCCACGTCGAAATAGCAGGGGGGGTACGGCATGGCGTGCGTGCGAATGGCCGTCACACCGGTACGCCGGGCCAGCTCATACCACGTGCGAGCATAGGCCGGGTTCTGCTGGGCCGGCCCCATGTAATGCCATGAATCGCCGAAGAGCCGGATCGGCTGACCATTCAGACGGAAGCCCGTGCCGTCGATCCAGAACTCCCGGAACCCGAACCGAACGGCCCGCGCATGCAGCACGAGCCCGTTGATCCCCAGCTCCGCCCGAACGTGATACAGCTTCGGATCCTCCGGCGACCACCACGCCAGGTCCGGGTGATCCGCGATGAATCGCACCCGCTGCTCGGAATAATCCGCCGTACGCACCCTCTGCCGGCCCAGGTTCAGCACGACCCGGTCGCCATCCAGCACCGCCAGCCGCACCTCGACGTCCAGAGGCTCACGCGTGGCTGACACGGTCACATCCACCGTCAGCCGGTCCTGCCGCACGGACGGCTGAACGAAGATGTCCTCCACGCTCGGGGTTGGCAGGTACTCCACGCACACCGGCTGCCAGATACCCCGCAGGTGCCAGCCGACCCACGACCCGCACGGCTGGAGCCAGAGCCCGTCGCGCCTCGCCGGTGGCCCGACGAAGACGGCCAGCTCGTTCTCCTTGCCGATCACCAATGTCTCGGAAACGTCGAACGCAAACGGCAGGAACGAATCGTGGTTACCGCCCAGGAAGACACCGTTGAGCCACACCTCACTGGCCCCCGCCACGGCACCAAAGCGCAGCCGAACGCGCGGCTGTTCCAGTCCCGGTGGCCGGACGGCGGGAAACCGCAGGCGGTACCACGCGGCCTCGGCCTGTCGCCAATGCTGCGGATACCCGTAATGGTCGTACGCGCCCCAGTCTCCGCCGACGGTATCCGGCAAGACGTTCCAGTAGCCCGGCACCCGAATGCGCTCGCGCTCGTACCCGCTTGCGGGAACAGCCCGGAGTTCCCCGCCGGGGACGGCCGCCGCCTCCGCTTCAGGCCGGAACTCCCAGAGCCCGTCCAGCACCTCGCGCAGGTCGCCCTCTGTCCACATGCTGCGATTGCTCATTGCAGCCACAACCACGCAAAGTCCGCCGGACGCTTGCCATGCCCGATGCCCGGTGTCAGCTCCTGCCAGCCCGCCCGGCCAGCGCCGTCATTGTCGTTCACCAGCAGCGAGAAGCCCAGGACCGTCCCGGATTGCAGCTTCGTGGTCGAAACCAGCAGGTCGGCCGGGACGAGCAGTTCATAGACCACACGGCCCTGCTCCTCGTCCGGCCGTATGACCGCCTTCAGCTTCGCGGTAAGGGCATCCTGGGGCCAGCCTGGCGGGCAGTAGCCGAGGTAGCACCACATCGGACCATCGGGGTGATGACCCAGCTCAATCTCGATGTCGTTGTTGTCGAACGGCTGGTCCGGCTGGGCGTCGCTGCCCATGTCCAGTGCCACCTGTACGGAGTCGTAGTTCCAGACAGTCCGGTCGCGCGGCAAAACGCGCACGTCATCCTTCACTTCCAGCACGACCCATAGGCCCTGCTCGTTCCAGGCCAGCCAACCGCGAACAGTCAGGTCCTCCGGACCCGGTGGCTGCGGAGTGTTTGTGTACGCCCAGGTCATCATGTCCGGCCGAAACGTCGGCGGTTGCGTCTGCCATTCATCCAGCTTTCCGTCGAGTTGGACGCCCTTCGGCGCCTGGGGGCATGGCAGCAGTCGCCTCTGAGAGCCCACCGTCAGCTCGATTCCTTCGGCTCGGACGACCGCCTGGATCGGCATCGATCGACCGCCCTCGAAGGCTTCAGGCTTCAAAGGCAGTTCCACCGTTCGCGAGGAACCGGGCTCCAGCACGGCTTCCACGGGCTCGCCGGTTGTCTGGTCGCCGAGCTTCAGCGATGCCGATGCCCTCGTCGGCTCGCTCCCGTGGAACTCCATCACCAACGGCAACCGAGGGGCATCGACAGAGAGGCTCTGCACGGGGGCAAAGAAGACCTTGAGCGGTGACGCCACCTCGATCCACCGCCAGCCGGCCGCAAAAACCTGGCCCTCTTCGTCGAGGATCTCCCAGTGGACGTCGTGCAGTCCAACCTCCGCCCGCGACGTGTCGAGCGGCACGACCAGAGACTGCGTTCCATTGGCCGGCAGGGAGAACTCGAC
>CAZBFW010000060.1:9422-11729 GCA_964491135.1 uncultured Phycisphaeraceae bacterium
GGAGTTAGACGTGTGCTCTTCCGATCTCGTTGCGGCTTGCCGCCCGGTGGTTTCGGAATGGACAACACGAAATCCACAGGCTTCGGCCGCGGGTTGGACACGTCCACCGTCACCGTGGCATTCGCCGCCCGCGGCACCACGTCGCGCAGGGGATCGCTCCACCGGACGTGCCGCGCCCGCGGAATCAAAGACCCCGGATTGAGCACGTAGACCGGATCCGATGAAACCGGCAGGTTGTATCGTCCGGTCTTCTCCCGTTGGACCTTCCAGTCCCGGTTCAACTGCTGCACGAGTGCCACGGGTGTATCCAGCGCGAGGTCCGCGGGTGCGGGCTCACTGCCCCAGTCACGCCAGAGCACCAGCACCGATTCCCGCGGGTTCTCAAAGAGGAAGCCCCAGACGCCGGTGGCCGGCCGCACGATTCCCATGAACCGCTTGTCACCCAGCCGCTCGCACATCGTGCGAAATGCCGCATAGGACGGCTTCGCAGAGTAGTCCGCGTGCGTGAGACCACGGTAAATGCTGCGGTCCGGATGCTCGGGATCGTCCGTCCAATCGGCGAGAGTGAGTTGAAACGTCTTCTGCAGTCCCATCGCCAGAAGCCCGACAGAGTATCGCACGATGCGCGAAGCCTGGTCATGCTCGCTCAGCCCGACCGGCCCGGTGTAGAAGCCGGTCTCGGTCTGCCAGATGGGTTTCTCCGCGTCACCGTGCTTCTTCATGACTTCGCGCACGGCCTTGAGGGCAGGCCATTCGACGAGCATGTCGGACTCCTGCCCGTAGTTGTGGTAGGAGAGGACATCCATGTAGTCCTTGGCGCCGTGGGCGTACATGCCTTCCAGAAACTTCAGGTCCGGGCCGGCCAGCGCCCCGCCCACCACCACACAGTTCGGATCGGCCTTCTTGGCGTTCTCGTACGCAGTCTTCAACAGCTTGGTGTACAGTTCCGGGTCCGGCCTCGGCTCCCAGAACGGCTGGATGTTCGGCTCGTTCCAGACCTCCCATGCCCCGACCCGGCCCTTGTACCGTCGCACGATCTCATACACGTACCGGCCGAATGCCGCCCGGTCTTCGTCGGTCTGCGGTGAAGTCCCCTTCGACCAGGCCGATCCGTAGCAGAGAATCGCAAAGACGTTCACGCCGGCCCGCTCATACGCGTCGATGGCCCGATCGAACCCATCCCAGACAAACTCGCCCGGCCGCGGCTCGCACAAGGACCACCAGAAATCCTGCCGGGCCCAGGTCGCCCCGCTGCCTACCCAGACCGCCAGGAATGCGTCGCCCTCTTCCCACTGGTTCGCCCGCCCGGCCTCCAGCCAGTGTGAGAACGTCGGTCCGTGCATGCCGAATGGGGTATCCGGCAGCTTCTCCGTGCCGAGGACGGCCTCGGCTGGCCCCACTAGTCCGAGACAGAGTCCGAGAAGCGCTGCGATGGGGATGCGGCTACGTGTCATGGGCTACCTCCCTGGAGAGTGGATGACCAAGGCAGACCGCGCATTCGGGCCGCGAGCATAGGGGTAAACGCATTGCTGAACAAGCCCATTCGAACAGCGTTGGCGTGACCGCAATCGGTCACGCGGGCGGATTTGCGCATCGTTTCCTGCTTGCCTGCTTCCCCCGCCCGCTCTCCATCCGGTATACTCAGTGTGGGCACTCCCGGATGGGATTCTCGGATCCGGCGGAACCAGCGCGAGGACGAAAGAAGATGAACAGCAAGCGAGCATGGGTACTGCCACTCCTGACGATCTGCCTGACCGGAACGACAACATTTCCGACCCGGGGCGCGGACTCGTCCTGGCTGTACGGCATTCACTGGTACGGCGACACGAGCGGAAGCATCGTGGAGCCGATGACGGGCAACAAGGGCATCTGGTCACTGGAGATTGTGGAGACCAACAGCGACATCTGGTGGGGCGCCCAATGGCAGCGCGACAACCGCTTCCAGACGATGATCGATCGCGGTCATACCATCATCGTGCGGATTGAACGCAATTGGGGTGAAACGGTCCCCTATCCGGGTAATCTCCCCCAATACCTCGTGGACGTGCAGGCCGCCGCCCAGACCCTCGCCAACGTCTGCCACATCTGGCAGATCGGCAACGAGATGAACCTGTACGGCGAATGGGGCGGGAACGAACTGACGGCCGCCAACTACGTCGACATGTTCAAGCAGATTCGCGCGGCCATCAAGGCGGTCCCCAGCCCGCTGGGTGACCAGATTGTGCTGCTGGGTCCGGTTTCGCCGGGCGGCGTGCAGGCGGGCGTCCGGCACACCGACGGCAACGTGTACCTCGCCCAGATGTGCGA
>CAZBFW010000061.1:0-7143 GCA_964491135.1 uncultured Phycisphaeraceae bacterium
CGGGTCCGACGCGGATGCAGGCTGTGCCATATCGATGGCATCCTGCCACCGGTATTGCCGCAGGTACAGGTTCGCCAGCTCCACGCGCGGGCCGGCGAATTCCCCCGCCTGCTCCAGACTCGCCCGCAGCCACGGCTCCGCGCCGGCGGCGTCCCCCGTATCCAGGGCCAGACAGCCCAGCACGTACGCCCGGGCCGCACTCACGTCCGCGGTGACGGGGGCCGCCTGCGCCGGGCGAATCGCCTCCACGCCTTCCGCCAGCGACGCCATCCGGGCCCGCGCGGCCGGATACTGGTCCGGCTGCCGTTCCAGCGCGCCGACCAGGTAGTCCAGAGCCGGCACCCAGCGCCGCTGGCGGGTCAGAAAGTCAAACGGCAGCCATGTGGCATCCGCATCGTCCGGATGGCTCGCGGCGTACTCTCGCACAACGTGTTCCGCTTCGTCCGTGCGGCCTTGCGCCGCCAGGGTTTCGGACAGGGCCAGCATCGCGGCCGAATCGTCCGGACGCCGGCTCGCCAGCGCCCGCAGGTCATGAATCAGCGCGTCGTCGTTCTTGCCGGAGCCGTGGATGTCCTTCAAGAGCCCCACCAGCAGCGGTGTCGGGCCGTCCCAGTCGCGCACCACCGCGAGCGCCTCCGCCGTGCGGCCGGAGCGGGCGAGCAGACGCACATAGCGGGCGTACATTTCCGGATCCGTCCGGCTGTCGGCCGGCAGTACCCGGCGGAGCGTGTCAGCGGCCTGTGCGTACTGTCCCAGACGTTCGTGGATGGCCGCCAGGGGGACGGCCGCCGTCGGACCATTGACCTGCAGCAGGCGGGCCAGTTCGGGATTGGACGGGGTGGTGTCATCGAGGTCAGCCACCAGCGTTTCGTATTGGCGATATTGTTCCAGTGCCGCGGAGAGATAGCCTTCCCGTTCCAGGCTTTGCGCGAGCCGGTATCGGGTGAGTGCTTCAAGCGATCGGTCCACGGACACGTCCGGACAGCGCAGGGCGATGCGGAACCGGCTGATCGCTTCCGCCGCGTCTGCGCCGCCCGCGGCCAACAGACCCTGCAGGTAGTGGCCGAAACCGTCGTTGGGACGCAGCGCCAGCGTCCGATCCGCGTGGCTCCGTGCGGGTTCGGTGGCGCCGGAGGCGAGGTGAAGCGCGGCCAGCGCCCGGTGCACGGCGGCCGACGGCTCGTCGCGCAGGGCCTCCTCAAGTTCGCTGACCGCTTCGGCGTATCGGGCCTCGGCCTCCAGTGTTCGGGCGCGGTCCAATCGTTCCTGGATGGCGGGGGAGACTGTTTCCGGCTCACGCGGGCCTTCGGGCACGGTGGGCTCGGGTGCGATCTGCTCGAGGGTCAGCCAGGCCTTGGCCGGGTCGAATTCGGCCGGCGCCGGGTCCGCCAGGGTTTGTCGGGCTGGTGTCGTCGCCGGGTCGCCCGGAGGGATTCGGCAGGTTGCATTCACCGCCAGAAGCCCCATCGCGCCCAACGACATGGCGATCCATCTCTTTGGGGGAGACGACCGAGCGGTCCTCAGCATCTTGCCCTCACGATCTGGCCTTCTTCTTTCGTACGACCGAGGCGGACCCGGCCCGGGTCCGTTTGGCGGGCTTCTCGACAGCCTTGGCGGTGGCGGGCCTCCTGGACGATGCCGTGGAGGACTTTTCCGAGCCGCCGCGGGCGTGCCCGGAGGCGTATGATTCCATCAGGTGGCAGAACAGGCGGGCGTCGGTTGCGCTGATGTGGCGTTCCAGGAAGGACTGCACTTCCGCCAGCGTGCTGTCCGCATCCACCAGGTCGTCGGCCCGGAGCGCTTCCAGCAGCCGCGGACTGACCGGAACGGCATGTCCGCCGAGGCTCCAGAGGAGCACGGACGCCGCGGCATACGGGTCGGAGCCGTCCAGTGATTCGAGGTACTTGCGTGCCTCGCGCACGCCGAGGTTCCGCAGCCCACGCAGGTCCACGCAGTACTCGGCCTGGTACACGGCGTTCAGCACGGCGAGCAGTGCCTTTGCCCGGTCCGCGTTGTCCGGGATCAGGTCCTTGATCAGGCCCGACACTTCCGCCGGCGCCGAGACTCGCAGTTCGTTGTAGTCCACCATGCGGTCGCAGAGGCGTCGCAGCGCCTTTCGGCCCTGCTCGGGCGTCGTATGCGGGCTGAGGACGGCCACCACGAGCTGTTCCATGGGGTCCGTCGGTTCACGCGGCTCCCAGCCGCCCGATTCCCGCTGGAGCTGCCGGAACAGCCGCTTGATGCGCCTGGCGTATTCGCTCCCGTTCTTCATGCCGGCCCTCCGTCCGCTTCTTCCTCGGTTCCGTCGGGCTCTGCCGTCGCGGCGTCGGCTTCCGGAGCAATCTCCCGCATGGCGTCGTCGATGCGTCGAAGGGTTTCGGCCGCGCCTTTGATCGAGGGATCGAGCAGGAACCGCAGCTCCGGCATGTGCCGTACGGAAAGCTGGCGCGACACCCATCGCTGGATGTGTCCCCGCGCGTGAGTCAGGGCGTCCAGCGTTCGTCGCTCCTCGGCCGGCGTGCCCATGACGCTCACGTACACCCGTGCGATCTGCAGGTCACCGCTGACCTCCACGCGCGTCACGCTCGCGAAGCGTGAGATGCGCGGATCATTCATTTTCGTGGCGAGCATCTCACTCACGAGCGACCGGATGAAGCTGGCCATCTTGTCCAGGCGAAACGATCCCATTCCGAACGAGTTTTCCTTCCCCGCACGGCGCCGGCCATGGCGGCGTCAGCACGTCCTTTTCTCGTATTCGATCAGGTTCACTCCCCGCTGCCCGCGAACAAAATCCACGATGCGATCCAGGCTCCCGTGCACGTGGACCGGATCGTTGCTCACCATGGCGACGCCCAGCACCGCCCGCTGCCACGAATCTAGGTGATCCACCTCCGCCACGGACACGCGGAAACGGTTGGTCAGCCGGTCCTTCAGACTCTTGATCACCCGGCGCTTGTCCTTGAGGCTTCGCGACTCGTACACGGCCAGATCCAGGGTCAGCACACCCACCGTCATGGGGCACCGGGGTTCTCGCCTGGCACTCCGGCCCGCCCGTGTCCGAACGTACCGGGCCTCGGATAGATCGACCCGTCCACCAGGTTGATCGAGAAGATACGATAGAGTCCGGTCGACGCGTCCCGGTATGGGACCATTCCGATCCGGCGCAGGACGTCCAGCATGTACTTTCGGTCGGTCGCCTCGATTCCGTAGTACTCCAGCTCCGCCTTGACCTCGTCCTCACTGAACCCGAAGGTCGCCTCGCGCGGGAGATAGCGCACCAGCTCCGGCAGCGGCAGCTCGGGCAGGAACAGCGCAATCACGGGCGTCCAGGTCCGGTCGAAGATCTTGCACTCGTACTTGCGGATCACGACCATCGGCCGGTTGGGCATCACGTCCGTCATGACCTGCGCGGAGCCGTCGGGCAGGAAATACTCGTCAAACAGGTTGTCCTGGCGGCTTTTCTCGTAATCCCGCCGCAACGCGGGGTAGCCCGGCAGCTTCATCAGTTCCGGATCGTTGATTCGCAACGCCACGTACACGTCGTACTCTTCGCCCACCGTCACCTTGTCGGTGGTTTCGCCGCTGCTCAACATGCAGCGGACGTCCTCGGACTTGAAGCCCAGCATCGAGCCCGATCGGCTGGCCCCTTTGCGGGTCACGTAGATCTCCGCCCCGTCCGGCACGGATCGCACGTACAGGCCCGCCCCTTCGGGCGACAACCGGGGCCGCAGCAGACCCACTCGTTCGTCCCCGCCTCCCGTGTCCACGGCGCCCGTCGGGGGCGAATCGACGACCGGCGGCGGGGTTCTTGCCTGCGTGAACTGCTTGTAAACGAACTTGCCGATGATGATCACCAGAACCATCACGACGCAGACATAACAGAGCTTCAGGACGATGGAGTATGGCGAGGTTCGCGTGTCCACCAGCAGGGGATTCGGCTGGTCCTTTGAGGGCTTGCCCTTCATCCGCTGCACGCGCCGCCGATCCTTCGGCGACTCGTACACGCCGGTCTTCTCGACCTCGGAGAAGAGAAACTCCAGGTCTTCCGACCCGGGGTTTTTCTCCGGAACCTGTGTCTCGCGGCCGCAATACGAACAACGCACGACCTTCCCCGCGTCCTCGTCCTTCGCCCGCACGGTGTGGCCGCATTCCGCCTTGAATTCGATCATGTCCGGATCCGCCGTCGGCTGTCTGAAAACGTCTACAGCGTTCGCGCGATCTGGATGATCTCGTACGCCTCGATCACGTCGCCCGGCTTCACGTCGTCGAAGCCATCGAGACGAATGCCGCATTCCAGGCCGGCCCGCACTTCGCGGGCATCGTCCTTGAAATGCCGCAACGATTCCAGCCTGCACCCTTCCCGCACGACAACGCCGTCTCGCACCACCCGGGCCAGATGATTCCGACCCACCGTCCCCTCGGTGACCATGCAGCCGGCCACCCATCCGATCTTGGTGATCTTGAAGACCTGGCGTACCTCCGCCTTGCCCCGATCCTCCGCGCGCTCCTCCGGGGCCAGTTTGCCTTCCATGGCCTTGACGATCTCGTCGATGACCTCGTACACCACGCGATAGTAGCGGATGTCCACCTGCTTGGCCTCGGCCAGCCGCTTTGCGCCCGCCTGTGTGGTGACGCGGAATGCGATGATGATCGCGTCCGAGGCCTCCGCCAGGGTCACGTCACTGTCGTTGACCGCGCCCACGCCGGCATGCCGGATGCTCAGACGCACCTTGTCCGACGGCAGTTCGCCCAGCGAGTGCTTCAGCACGTCAACGGAACCGTCGACGTCCGCCTTCACGATCACGTTCAGATCGGGAATTTCGCCCTCGTCACGCTGCTTGAACAAATCCTCCAGGGATCGGGCCTTGCGCGTCTCGGTTCGCGATTCCGCCAGGCGGTGCTGCGAAACCTCCTGCCCGATCTGCTTGGCCCGTTGCATCGAATCGACCTGGAACAACCGGTCCCCTGCGGTCGGCACGTCCTCCAGGCCCCAGATTTCGACGGGCAGCCCGGGGCCCGCCTCGTCGATGGCCGCCCCCCGATCGTTGTGCAAGGCGCGGATCTTGCCCGCGGCGTTGCCGCAGACCACGATGTCGCCCTTGCGAAGCGTCCCCTCCTGCACGAGCAGCCGCACCACGGGGCCCACGCCTTCCTTCGTCTCCGCTTCGATCACCGTGCCCGTCGCCTGCACCATGGGATCGGCCTTCAGCTCCAGCAGATCGCCCATGGCCACCAGGTGCTCCAGCAACTGGTTGATGCCCTCCCCCTTCACGGCAGACGTGCGAATCACGTCCACGTCGCCGCCCCAGTCGCCGCTGGGCGTCAGCCCGTGCTGGGCCAGTTGACCGTAGATCTCCACGACCTTGTACGTGCCCAGGTCGATCTTGTTCAGCGCGACCAGGATCGGCACCTTTGCCGCCTTCGCGTGGTTGATGGCTTCCACCGTCTGCGGCATCACTCCGTCGTCCGCCGCCACAACCAGGACCACGATGTCCGTCATCTGGGCCCCGCGGGCCCGCATGGCGGTGAACGCCTCGTGGCCGGGGGTGTCCAGGAACGTCACCGGTCCGTACGGGGTCTGCAGATGGTACGAGCCGATGTGCTGCGTGATGCCTCCATCCTCGTGCGCCGCGACCTGGGTGCGCCGGATGGCATCGAGCAGGCTCGTCTTTCCGTGGTCCACGTGCCCCAGAAGCGTCACCACCGGCGGCCGCGGCTGCAGATGGGGGCGCTCCCGTTGGTCAAACTCCTCTTTCAGCAGGTCCAGGGATGTCTTCGCCTCCAGTACCGTGAGCTCGACCCCGAACTCCAGGGCCACCAGCTCTGCCACGTCCTTATCGATTGCACTGTTCACGTTGCACAGCATGTTGTGCTCACGCTTCAGCACGTTGAACACCTGCAGGAAGGGCACTCCGATCGCCGCGCAGAAATCCTTCAGCGTAAACGGCTCCTGGATTTCGGCCTTCGTCTTCCGCTCGGCCACCGGGGCCGCGCCCTGGGACGATTTCATCTCGAAGCGGCGAGTGTGTATCCGTCGCCCCGTGGCCCCGGCCAGACGCTCCCGGCGCTCGAGCAGGTCGCGGTCGCGCCACTCCTTGATCTGATCGCCCGCGCCGGAACCCCGCCCCGTCCGCCGGCCGGAGGTCCGACGCGATTTCGCGCCGGCCTTACTCGCCGTGTCGGTGCGGCGACCGCCACCCCGGTCATCCGCCGGGCCTTCGCCGGGCGTGATCTCGCCCAGAACCGGCTCAGCGATTTCCCCTCGGCGTCCCCGCCGACCCGGTGCGAACACGTCCGTCTCCGGCGGTTCGTATCGAACCACCCGGGGCCCCCGCAGACGGGCCGGCTTGGGTATGTTCTGCGGACCGGCCGGCTTGGGCGGCTCGGCTGCCTCCGCCGGCGCTTCCGCCGGCGCTGCGACCGGGGCCTCCACCACTTCAACCGCTTCCGTGGGCGCGCCCTCATCGGCCGGGGCCGGCGCCGCCTCGGCCGCCGGCGCCTCCACCGCGCCTTCCACGACCTCGGCCTGCACCTCGGCGATGAGTGCCTCTGCCGCCGGGATCTCTACGACCGTCGGGGCAGGCGGGATCTCCAGTTCCGGCGCGGGCGTCGGCGCTTCCGCTTCCACAACGACCAGTGACTCGTCCGCTTCCTCGCCGACGGTCTCTTCCACTTCAACCGCGATGGCGCCCGAATCCGTCACCTTCTTCCGCCGACGCGGCGCACGGAGCTTGGCTAGGTTCACCCGGTCCGCCACTTCCACGGTCGTGTTATGTGTGCCTTCGGAGAACCACTCGCGCAGCGTCGCCGTCTGACCGGCCGTCAAGGTGGACATATGATTCTTGACGTTCAGGCCTTCCGCGGCGCATTTGTCGAGGATCGCCTTACTCGTGACGTTCAGTTCCTTCGCCAGGATGTGAACGCGCATTTTGTCAGCCAAGACACACGACCCTTCCCAAAGACCCACCGCACGGGGACCTGCACACGCACTGGTCTCCGCCGCTACGGAATTCCCGGTCGGACTGGCCGACCCTGCCTTCCCCGCCGCCCAAGTCACTACGTTGCCTCCCGCGCATCCGGGTTTCGCAACGAAGCACACCGGTCGGCGCGCCGGCCCCCATCACGCGGGGCCGGAGTTCCATC
>CAZBFW010000061.1:7243-11722 GCA_964491135.1 uncultured Phycisphaeraceae bacterium
TGGCGAGTTCCTCCGAGACCTCCAGTTCCTTGATCAGAGGCTCTGGTCCGATCTCCTCGATGTCACCGACGGAGATCAGGCCCATGGTCATGAACTTCTCGAGCAGCATGTCGTCCACGCCCTCGATGGACCGCAGGGCCTTGACCATGTCGTCCAGGCCCTTGTTGTATTCCACGGGGGTCAGGATATCGATGTCCCAGCCGGTCAGGCGGGCGGCCAGGCGCACGTTCTGCCCGCGCTTGCCGATGGCCAGCGACAACTGGTCCTCCGCAACCACCACCGTTGCCCGGTTCAACTCGAAGCACAGGGCGATTTCCTGCACTTCGGCCGGCTTCAGAGCGTTGGCGATCAGAATCTGTGATGACTCGTTCCATCGCACAATGTCGATCTTCTCGTCGCCCAGCTCATCGACGATGTTGCGCACGCGGCTGCCCCGCACGCCCACGCAGGCGCCCACCGCGTCCACCTTCGAGTCAATGGACGACACCGCCACCTTCGTCCGGTATCCCGCCTCGCGGGCCAGGGCCCGGATCTCGATGATCCGCTCGCCGACCTCCGGCACCTCCAGCTCGAAGAGCCGGCGGATGTAGTCCGGGTGGCTGCGGGTGAGCACGATTCGCACCTGGTTCGGCTTTTCCTCGACGTCCAGCACCATGGCCCGCACGCGATCGCCCACGTGGTGCGTTTCTCCCGGAATCTGCTCGCTGCGAGGCAGAAAACCCTCCGCCCGCCCGAGATTCACCACCAGGGCCCCGCTCTCAAACCGGGCCACCGTGCCGGTCACCACGGTTCCGACCTTGTCGGAATACTCGTCGAAAATGCTCCCACGCTCCGCCTCACGAATCCGCTGGATCATCACCTGCTTGAACGTCTGGGCCGCGATCCGCCCCAGTTCCGCCATGGCGATGGGCCGGCCTTCCATGAGGGCCGAAATCTGGCCCGTCATCCGGTCGATCTTGACGGAGATGTCCTCGACCTGGCCGTACGCCTTCCGCGCCGCCGACACCATGGCCGCCTCGAGATCCGCGTAGATCATCTCCTTGTCGATGGACTTGTCGCGGCAGATCGAGTCGATGATTCGCAAGACTTCCTGTGAGTTCATGTTCGGGCGTCCCGAATTCCGTTTTTCCCGCACGGATCAGCCGGCGTCCGTGCTCGCCCAGGCTTTCGCACCGTTCCGGCCCGTTCCCACCGGTAAAAAAAGTGGGCCATGCACCGGGCAAACCCACCTTGGACAGACACGCCTCCCGGTTGTTCTGGGTCTTCAGCGCATCGGGGACTTCCCTCCGCTGCGCCCGACCGATGGCACCACGTGCCCCGGCGCCCCTCGACGGGTGAGCCTCCAGCGCCGGCCCCGGTCAGGCCGCACTGGTCTGAACTCCCTGTCCATCCAAACTGACGTTCACGCCGTTCTCCCCCGGCTCAAACAGGTGCACCTGCTCACTGTCAAAGTACACCTCGACGCTCGTTCCTTCCTTCACGCCCAGACCGGCCGGTATCCGGGCCACCATCTGCACGCCGGCGCGAGTCTGGAGATACACGTCCTGGTCTGCGCCCAGGGTTTCCACCACCATCACCTGCACCGGCAGGCAGTTGCCGCCTTTGGCCGCAGCCGGCGCGGAGAACGTCAGCGTCTCCGGTCGCGCCCCGAGCACAAACTCCTGCCCGAGTCGCCCCGCCAACCGCCGGTGCAGAGCCTTGGGCAGGCGGATCGTGCCGCTGCCCTCGTCAAACACCGACCCGCCATCCGTCTCCCGCAACCGGCCGGAGAGAAAGTTCATCGGCGGAGTGCCCACAAATCCCGCAACGAACCGGTCCGCCGGGCGGGAGTAAACCTCCAGGGGCGTGGCACACTGGTGGACCCGACCGGCCTTCATGACCACGATCCGGTCGCCCAGCGTCATCGCCTCTTCCTGGTCGTGGGTCACGTAGATGGCCGTCGTCTGCAATTCCCGGTGGAGCCTTTTCAGCTCCGCCCGCATCTGGACGCGCAGCCTTGCATCCAGGTTCGACAACGGCTCGTCGAACAGGAACGCCTTGGGGCTGCGGACGATCGCCCGGCCGACGGCCACTCGCTGCCGCTCCCCGCCCGAGAGGGCCTTGGGCTTACGCTGCAACAGGTGCTCGATGCCCAGCATCCGCGCGGCTTTCTGGACCTTCGTCTGGATCTCGGCCCTGCCGACCTTGCGCATCTTCAGCCCGAAGGCCATGTTGTTGTACACCGTCATATGCGGGTACAGGGCGTAATTCTGGAACACCATCGCGATGTCCCGATCCTTCGGGGCCACGTCGTTCACGATGCGATCGCCGATGCGGATGGTGCCGGTGGTGATCTCTTCGAGACCGGCCACCATTCGGAGTGTCGTGCTCTTGCCACACCCGGAGGGGCCGACCAGCACAACGAACTCCCGGTCCGCGATGGCCAACGACACGTTCTGTACGGCGGTCACCTCTCCTCGGTCACCGCGGTACACCTTGCCGACGTTGTCGAGCGTGACGGTTGCCATTCGATGCGCAAATTCTCCACTGCCCCGGCGTGGGTTTTCGCACTCGCACACCGGTCAGAAAGCGTGCATTATACGGACCGGCAAGCGGCTGTCAAATGGACTTGTGAATCGTTACCTACGGTGGGAACGTGGCTTAGTGGCTACCGACCCTTGCCGGACGACCGGAAGTCGATAGACTGCCTTTGGCCCGGACCATGGGCGGCCGGTGCCCGGTGCAGAGGCTTGCCCTGCCATTTGCCCCCGAGTCGCCGCGCCACAGGAGCCACGCATGAAACGCCGTACGGTACGCATTCGCGCTTTGACAGGTGTATTCGTGACCAGCGTTGCCCTTGCCGGCTGCTCAGCCGGTCCGGCATCGGAGGGAGCACAGGGTCCCTCCGGCAACGCCAATTCACCCGGGGACAACGCCAACAGCACGGTTCCGGGGGATGCCTCCGTGCTGGTTCGGTTCGTGAATGAAACGAACGCGGTGGTTGAGGTTCAATTCCACGCAACCCTTGATGCTATAGGAGGTTCCGCGGAGTCCCTGTTCGTGCCTCAAAACCTGGTGATCGATGACATCGGGGTGGCGGGAACAGGCCTTCTCATTCCCAGATCCGCCGACACAATCGAGTGGCACTGTAGTGACGGACTGGTTGTCGGAGTTGCAGGCGGTCGATTCCTCGACCCGGACTCTGGAGCAGAACTGGGAGCCGGAACACCCCGCATCATCCAGCAAGGGCTCGTGTTTGACTGCGGCGCCGCCATTACCTTCACGTATCAGGAGACGGGGTACGGGTTCACCGTGAGCGTAAGCCACGAGTAGGTGGCGGCGGCGCAATGACGCGGCGCGCTTCGCGCGCGGCCTCCTCGACCTCGCCCGCTCCCAGCGAGGTCGTTTCGCGCAATGCTTTAGAAAAAAAAGCAGTTACAAGCATCGAGGTGGCCAATGCGATACGCGCGGACGCATCTCATCCTGCCAGCCATGGTGGTGGCAGGTTCGTGTGCCGTGCGGGCGGACGAGCCCGCAACGACCGCCCCGACCCCCGACCTGCACGCGCTTGTTCAGCGGTACTTTACAGAAAAAGACACCTCAAAGCGGGCGGAAATCGGCGTCGCGATCGAGTCGTACGAGGGAGTCGACGTCGCGGAGGTACTGAAGGCTCTCGATCGTGTGAACGTATGGGAGTCGCTGCCGGCGGGGCCCGCGGATTTCGCGTACGTGAACGCGGCGGGCGTGCGGAAGGCGGTACGGATGATCGTGCCCGAGGGCTACCATCCGGTCCGTTCTTACCCGCTGGTCGTGGGCCTCTACGACGGTCCGGAAGACGAAGCTGCGCTTTTCCTGAAGAGTGTTACCGCGGGCATGGGTCCGGCCTTGCTCGCGCTGCCCCGCAATCTTGCGGGTGGAGCCTTCGCCAGCACGCCCGCCGAGGCGTTGGAGCCTGCGGACCTGCTGCGTGAAATCCGGCTGCGATACCACGTGGACATGGATCGGGTGTACGTCATCGGCACCGGCGAGAAGAACGGCGCCGCGGCGATCAACCTGGCGTTGTTCTACACGCATTGGATCGCCGGCGCCATTGCGCTGGAGCCGGTCCCGGACGCTCCGTACCCACGGCAGGCGTACCCGTTTCTGCTCAAGAACCTTGCCCACACGTTGCTCTTCATCGCCTACACGGGTCGGCCGGCCTCGCAACCCGCGTCGCGCCCCGCGGACGAACTGGAGCTGCCCGACCCGCTGGAAGTGATCGAGACCGTGGCCCGTCGGGAGAAGCTGCAGGTGCATGCCTGGCCGTTCCTGCGTCTCGGTCTGGCATGGAGTGAGAACTGGCCGCGTATCTTCCGGGAGGTTCTGACCGCCCGCCGCGAGGCCCATCCTCGCGAGGTGTCTCACTGGTTTCGGTATCCCGTGCAGGGGCGTGTCGGCTGGCTTCGGCAGGAGGCGTTTGACGGCGAGCCGTGGGAGGACTCGCTGATCACCATCCTTTCC
>CAZBFW010000062.1:0-11708 GCA_964491135.1 uncultured Phycisphaeraceae bacterium
CCGCAGCATCGCATTCACCCGGCCCATCCTCAGCCTCCGGCGTACTCGGCGCTGGTTTTGGCCGTCTCCCAGACGCGCACCCGGTGCAGCCGGGCCGGCGCCACGTGGTCCTGCAGCAGACCCCAGATGATGCGGGCGATGTTCTCCACGCTCGGGTTTACCTCGCGAAACTCCTCCGTGTCCGCGTTCAGGTGCTTATGATCCAGCCGGTCGATGACGCGATCCTTGACGAGCTGCTCAAACTCCGGCAGCGGCAATACGGCGCCCGTGCGCGGGTCCGGCGGGCCGGAAACCGTGACTTCCAGCAGGTAATTGTGCCCGTGGCCCTGCGGGTTGTTGCATTTGCCGAAGGTCCGGCGGTTCTGCTCATCCGAAAGCTGCGGACAGTGCAGCCGGTGGGACGCGGAGAACTCAAACTGCTGCGTGAGAAGAATCATACCGGGGTTCTCCCTTTGAATGCCGTATCGCAGGCAGGGGGTTGCACGAAGCTCAAGCTCCACCAGCGGCGCCTGGGTCGGCATCTCGGGAACCACCCGCTCCCAGATGTGCTCCAGCAGGTGCTCGGCCGGCATGCGCCACCCGTGCTCGCGCAGCGCCACCGCGGCGTACTCGATCGCGTGGCGCCGCACCAGATCGTCGAGAATCGCAATGTTGCACAGATATCCGGTGATCGGATCGGGCACGCCGGCCACCGTGGCCCGCAAAACCAGGTACGGCACGACGCCGACGGCGCTCGGCCAGCCGCCCCACGAGTTGGTGATCGGCCGGGTGAATTTCACGTGCCCGGCCCAATCGCGGTCGACCGAGAAGCGGATTTCGCGCGTCAGCCGGATCATGACCGGAGATTGTAGGCGCGGCCACACCCCCCGGCAACGCAGCCGACCGTGCCTCGCACGTGGGGCGGCGGCTCAGCGTCGGGTGGTGACACCTGCAATTGCCCGTGGTATGCTCTCGACCCCCAGGAGGCAGGCGTGGCCCAGCGCGCGGACAACCCGGACGGGATGACTCCGGTATCGGACCGAATCCGGCAGCGCCTCCTCGCTGCCCGCAAGCGGTTCCACGCCAACGACAGCATCGCCGACTTCATCGAACCCGGCGAACTGGAGGCCTTGCAGGGCGAGGTTCAGGCCAGGCTCCAGGCGGTGCTGGATGCGCTGGTCATCGACACCCGCAACGATCACAACACGCAGGACACCGCCCGCCGCGTCGCGAAGATGTTCGTCAACGAAGTGTTCCGCGGCCGCTACGCCCCCATGCCCCCGGTGACGGAATTTCCCAACATCGAGCGGCTCAACGAGCTGATGATCGTGGGGCCCGTCCTGGTGCGCAGCGCCTGCTCGCACCACCTGTGCCCGATCATCGGCCGGCTCTGGGTGGGAGTCATGCCCAACGAGCACTCCGCCCTGATCGGGCTGTCCAAGTACGCCCGCCTGGTGGAATGGGTGATGGCGCGCCCGCAGATCCAGGAAGAGGCCATCGTGCAACTGGCCGACCTGCTGCAGGAGAAGATGCGCCCGGACGGGCTGGCCATCATCATGCGGGCGGACCACTACTGCATGCAATGGCGCGGCGTGAAGGACATGGACTCCAAGATGGTCAACAGCGTGATGCGCGGGAGCTTCCTGAAGAACCCGAATCTCCGCCGCGAGTTCCTGGCGCTTCTCCACAACCGCGACCGGTCGTAAGGAGATTGCGATGCTCGTACGCCTGATTTATGCCAGCCGATCCGCGAAGCCCATCAACGATGAAATGATCAAGAGCATTCTTGATCAGTCGGGCCGATACAATGTGGACGCGGGCATCACGGGGGTGCTCTGCGTCTGCCATGGCAACGTGTTCATGCAGGCGCTGGAAGGCGGCCGCGACGAGGTGAACCAGCTCTACGCCAGGCTGGTGCGGGACGCCCGGCACACGGACCTCACGCTGCTGGACTATGCCGAGATCCGCGAGCGCCGCTTCTCGAGCTGGCGGATGGGGCGCGCCGACCTGGACAAGCTCAATCTCGCGATCGTGCTGAAATACTCGGAAAAGCCGCACCTGGACCCGTTCCAGATCTCCGGCCGCGTTGCCCTGGCCCTCCTGGAAGAGCTCATGAGCACGGCATCCATCATGGGCGGAAGCTGATTGAACCGCCCGAACGGCCGCCGGGTTTCACCGACCTTCCCCGGCGCAGCGTGCGATGACCGCGCTGCGGGTCACTTACCCTTCGCCGCCATGTGCAGGGCCTGGTCCACGTCCGCGATGATGTCGTCCGGGTGCTCGCCGCCCACGCACAGGCGGACCAGGTTGCCCGGGATGCCGGCCAGCTTCCGACCCTCCTCGCCCTGCTGCTGGTGCGTCGAGATGGCCGGAATCGTGGCCACGCTCTTGATCCGCCCCAGGTCCGTCGCCCGCCACACGCGCTGCAGATGATCGAAGAACCGCCGCGTCTGCTCCGGACCGCCCTTCACGCAGAAGCTCATCACAGGCCCGTAGCGGTTCACCGGCTTGCGAGACAGATCGTCCTGCTCCGCGTCCACCAGCCACATGTACCGGCTGGCCAGCTCGTGCAGCGGGTGATGCGGCAGGCCCAGGTACTCCACGCGCTCGATGCGCGGGTGCTTCTCCAGGTGCTCGGCCACCTTCATCGTGTTGCGGCTGAGCATGTCGATTTTGGACCGCAGCGTCCGGATGTCGTTCAGCGTGAGGATCGCCTGCATGGGGTGAAGGTTCGGGCCGTAGTCGCGGTTGGGCAGGTACTTCACGTACAGGCAGAAGTCCTTCTTCATGGCGTCGTTGTCAATGTTGCACGTCAGGTTCTGCTTCGCGATCACCGCCCCGCACACGCCGAACCCGCTGCTGGTCAGAGTTTTGGTGGCGGACTGCACCACGATGTCCGCGCCGTGGCAGATCGGCCGCAGCAACGCGGGGGTGGCCACGGTCGTATCGCAGATCAGCGGCAGGTTGTGGCTGTGCGCCAGGTCGGCCACGGCCGCGATGTCGAAGAACCCCTGCTGCGGATTGCTGGGCAGCTCGCCGTAGAGAAAGCGGGTGTTCTTGTCGATTCTGGAGGCCCACTCGTCGATGTTTGTCGGGTTCTGGATCCAGCGGCACTCGATGTCCCGCTCGGCCTGAAGGCGAACGTTGAACTGCTGGAACGTGCCGCCGTAACACTGGGCGGTGGCCAGAAAGTTCCGCGGCTCGTGGCGGTCGTGCGTGCGGTGGACCAGGAACGGCTGGACCGCGGTCATGATGGCGGCCATGCCCGACGACGTGGAGCAGCACGACGTCTCGCCGTCGAATCCGTACCCTTCCAACAGGGCGAGCGTCCATTCGTAGTAGTACGTCGACGGGTTGGCGATGCGCGAATAGCACCACGTGGGGATGAGGTAGGCCAGCGCGGCCGCCATCTCATCCGAGTCGCGGTACGCTTGAGACGCACTCATGAACACCGGCTCGATGATGGCGCCCTGGTAGTCCTCGATGGCATCCTGCACCGAGTACAGCCCGTGCACGGCAATCGTGTCGAACTTCCACTTCTTGACGACGTCGCGGATGTACTGGCTGCGCTGGGCCAGGTACGCGTTGTTCCGGTCGATGTACCGCTGCATTCCGGGAGTGATGATGACTTCGTCGCCGCCGTACATGAGGGACCTCCTGTAGATGGGCCGCTGCATAGCGAACCGCCCAGCAGCATATCCGATGGGCGTCCCGCTTTCCATGCGCCAACAACATTCGTTTTTACAATGAGTTACGGGATGGCGCTGCCCGGCCGAGGCACGTGTGCCCGTTTTCTTGCGCGCCCCGCTTGCTTCCCACGAATGTTTGGTATATGTTAGGGTATGGCCCGGCCGGCCCCGGGGTGGGGTCGGGGGGCGGTGAGATCACTTCTTCCAGGGGGGACCAGACATGGGGACAACCGTTCAGAAGCCGGCCCTGACGGAAAGCCAGCGACAACTGGTGGACGAATATCGCTGGCTGGTGGAAATGCACGTGAAGACGCGCGTGCTCAACCGACCTCGATCCCGGAGCGGACCGCAGAAGGACGACCTGATCCAGGAAGGCTGCCTCGGCCTCATCGAAGCGGCCCGGCGATTCAAGCCCGAACGGGGCATTCCGTTCGTCGCGTTTGCCCTGCCGCGCATCCAGACCGCGGTCAACCGGATTCGCCTGTCTCACGGCCTGCCGATGCACGTGCCGCACGGCGTGGTGCGGGCGGTGCGGCGGGGAGAGTGCAGCCTTGTCATACCCGGGGCGAGAACACTGGTGGCGGAGCCGACGGCGTTGCCCAGTGGCGGCCATTCCGTCACTTCACAACCGGGGCGGGAGACGGTGGGTGATCGGCTGCGGGCCAAGTACGAGCGGGCGGTCTGGGCGGCGGTGGAGGCGGAGGCGCAGGAGCGCGGCCGCCGATCGGACCGCCGCGATGTGCTGGAGCGGCTGGCCGTCCATCGGCTGCTCGTGCCGGCGGAGGAGCACCGCCGTTCGCTTCGCAAGATCGCCCGCGAGACGAAATCGTCCGGCGCCCGCATCATGCAATATGAGCAGCGGCTGCGGGAGCGAATCGCGGACGTGCTCGGACACGATCCGCAGGTCCAGCGGCTGCGCGAGGTGGCGCGGGGCCGCGACGAAGGCATGGACACGCCGATCGACGACGCCCTGCACCTGGCCCTGGCGGAACTGGCCGAGCGGCGATTCGTGGCCGTCTTCGATTGCGGTTCTCCCGAGACCCGCCGCCAGATGGTCACCCGCCTGCTGGAAGCCAGCGGCCGCCGCGCCAGCGACCTGGTCCGCACGCTTTTCGCCGCCCTGCCCCGCGACCAGCAGGACCTGCTGTGGGTGGAGTCCCGGGCGATGGCGGGATGAGCCGGAATTGCGAATGGCGAATTGCGAATTGCGAATGTCAAATGGCGAATGGCAGGATGAATCGCCGCTCGAAGCTGTTCGCTTGACCGCGTCCACGAAGCGAACGGCGGGTACAATGTCCTGGCCGGCAGCGCGCTACCCGACAGTATGAGTGCGCGCACGCCGCGCAGATCGGAAGGACCATGATCGCCGAGAGTACGTCGCATCGACACAGGCAAGCTGAATCGGGGCGACCGAGTTGAATCACCGGAACTGAGTTGAATGGCCCGAAGTGACTCGAATCGTAAGGAGTGAGTTGAGGCCAAACAAGGGTCGGCTTCAGCCGACCGGTCAGTGCCGCCACCTTCAGGTGGGGGGCGGGTTGCTCTCTCATCCCCATTCCCTCCATTGCATCAGAGCCGGCTTCCAGCCGGCTTTCCGCGCGGCTGCTGGAAGAGAGGGTCGAGCTCAAGAAGAGGGACTGAGGGGCTCGCGAGTTCGTCACGGGCACAACGAATGCTACGCAAGATCTTCATCGCACTTGAGTTGACTGTGGCAGCCGCGTTCATCGTGCTGGGCGTATACGGCTATTGGCGGCCGATCGACGGGGAGCTTGAGTATCGCGATGGCCGTTCCGCCGGCGTGTCCTCCAAGCGGGGCATCGTGCAATGGGCAATCACTCGCTACGAGGAGGCGAGGCTTCCTGACGGAGCCGTGCAGGTCGAGGAATCGCGACAGCCCACTGCCGTGGAAGTGCTTCGGGAGTTCGAGCGGATGCGACCTGGGCGCCTGTTCATCGAGCCGGGACAACCGCTTCGGTACGGTCTGCAGCGGTGGAAGGAAAACGTTCCAGGAACCGCGACATGGAAACGCGTGAGGAAGAATAGGGATTCCACATCAATCGGGTGGCTAGGCAGCAGGGGAACGCTTTCAGTCTGCGCGTTGACTCTTCCGGCGTGGGCCTTTGCGGGGTTGTTCCTCCTGCACCCGACCGTGCCGTTTCTGTGGAGACGGTATCGTCGGTTGCGGCGGTACGAACGAGGTCTTTGTCCGGCTTGTGGATACGATGTGACGGGCACTCCGGGCATCCGCTGTTCTGAGTGTGGAGAGCAGATCGCGATACGAGCGATGCCCGCCCCCGTGGATCGGAAGGACCACGATCCCGCGGAGTGATGCGGCTGGTCATTGGGGCGTAGATTGCGAGGAACAGACATACTCGTTACATCTATCGACAGCATCGAGGTGGCCCGCAGGGTATGCTCTTGCACAGGGCCGGGTCGCGCGCATGGGAGGTGCCGCTGTGAATCAACGCATCACGCATGCCCTTCTCCCGGCAGGTGTTGTACTGCTCTGCGCGGGAATCAACGGGTGCGTGGCTCGGTCGGCGATGGAGACGTTTGTCTTCCTCCGCGATCCGCGGCTCATACTGGTGGGCGGGGAATACTATGGCACGGATCCCCCCACGCGGCGCGACGTGGAGGCTGAGCCCGGACCGGACCGGGCCATCCCGGCCAAGCCGCCGGAACCGATGGACGACTTTCTTGAGGCCGGCTGGGGTCTGTACGACGCAACTCAGGCCAAACAGATCGCAACCGCCCTGGCCCGGAGCCGGCCCAGCATGGTGTATGTCCTTTATGGAGACGATGCGGACATGCCGGCAGCGATGGGGCTGCTGGAGCAATTGAAGGCCGCCGGATTGCCAGCAGAACTGGCCGATCTGCGAGCTCCGGTTCGAGAATCGGAAACAACGGACGATGGCACAAGCAAAGACCCGTAATGCTCACGGGGAGGAAGCGCCATGGCGAACAGACTTGGAGTCGTGTTGAGTGCTGTGCTTCTGTTTGGCGGATGCGCTGCGCCGGGGACGCCGAGGCCGGGCTGCGGCGTACCGGTGGGTGAAGGCACGCTGGCGTGGTGGAGCCAGGGGCACCCGGATTGGGCCATGTTGGAGATCCCGGTGCCTACAGGTCAGAAGGCGTCCACGCCGTCCGACTGGACCGTCACCGCCACGTACGCCGACGGAAAGAAGGCGGCGGCCGGGCGCTTCATTGACCAGCAGATGCACGGCACGTTCACATACTGGGAGCGCGAAGGCCGCGTGATCCGCGAGGAGCAATGGGACCACGGCCGAAGAGTCACATCCCCGCCACGTGCGGAGGCGACACCCGCCCCTGCCCCGATGGATGACTTCACGATCGAGGCGAGCTGCTGCATGGGCGGGTTCCGCAGTTCCGAGAATTGGGAGATGACGGTTGCGGCCGACGGTTGGGCGAGCGTGCTGAAAGCGGGTAACCGGCATCGCGCAGCCGTCCCTGCGAACACGATGGCCCTGATCCGTCTCGCCGTTGCGGATGGGGATTTCTGGGCAATGCAGAACGACTACGGGACGAAGGTTTTTGATGGATCCGAGCGGTCCATCCACGTCACAACAGCCACCCGGGACAAGAGGGTGCACGTCTACACGGAAGGAGTCTTTCGTGACCAGGACCAAGCAGACCTGGCAGCGTTCCGGCACCTGTGGCGGCGGCTGCTGGAGATCGTGCGGAGCGTCCCATCACAGCAGCCCGCGAGGGTGACGATTTAGCGTCAACCGCCCGATCGGACGTCGAGGAAGGACTGGAGGATGACCTGGGCGGCCAGGGCGTCGCGGCGGGCTTTCTTCTTCTTGTGCGTCAGGTGAGTGCGGGCCATCAGCGAGTCGGCCGCGTCGGAAGAGAGCCGCTCGTCCCAGAAGTGGACCGGCTGGTGCGTGTGCGCGGCGAGCTGCGCTCCGAACGTGCGGACGAGCCGGGCCTGCGGCCCCTCGGTGCCGTCCATGTTCAGCGGCAACCCCACAACCCAGCCGCCCACGTCATAGTCAGTGACAGCATCTGTCACTCTGCGCACGACCTCGTCCGGCGGTCCGGCCGCATCCACCGCGGCCAGCGGCGAGGCGATGGTCCCCTCCGGGTTGCTGATCGCCAGGCCGATGCGCTTCGTGCCGTAGTCCACACCGCAGAATGACTGGTGGCTGCTCATGCGTGCGCCAGGGGAGCGTATCGCGAGCGCGAGCTTGCGACAAGCGCGAGCGGAGGTGAGCCAGGCAAGCGAGGCGCGGGCACGCGATCAGGCCGGCCGGGCGCACGCCACCAGTTCAAGCGATCCGCCGTACGGCTCCACGCGACAGACGCGCAGGGTCTCACAGGCGGCGGGGTGCTTGCGGGGATGGACCCGGCTCACGGTCAGGGTCTGGCCGGCGACCAGCCGGGCCCCGACCGCCGTCACGAAGGCCAGGCCGCCGGTCGAGCGGTCTGCAGACCAGCCGGCTCGGAAGTTCTCCTGGCATTCGCCGAGCCACCAGATGCGTCCGGCATGCGGCGTGCGGCGGGTGGCGCGTCGGTCAGGCTGATGCGGGCCGTGATTCATGCGGTTTCTGGGCGTTCTTTGCGGTCCGGTTCCGGGTAGTTCGGCGTTCACACGTTCCGACGGGCAGTCTGCACTCGACCGTCATCTGGTGTTGTCGACCAGTGGTGGGCCTCACTTTGGAAGCCACGGTCGCAACTCGTTATCGGACTTGAACATCCGCCCGCCGCCCCTCGGGGAGACACGCCGCGTCAGACGGGTCGGCTGGCCGCAGCCACAGCGAGCGGCCGGGGTGATGACACGCAGTTTCAGTGGTGCTTACAGATCATTAGGGCAGTCTATTATTGCGTCACGCGGTGCATAGCGATTATACTCGGACGTGCCGGGCGCGAGGTGCACATTATTGGCGTCCGGACCAGGGACTTGCCCATTCGGTTAACGAGAGTCGCTTGTGCGTGCAGCACCACCGGCGGCGAGGCGGCGTGTGGCTGCACGTGACACGTCGGCGCTGTGACGGGCGTCCCTTGTCGTCGGTTCGTTGACCCCCGTAAAGGAACGCGTCAGAATCGCGTGTCGGTGCGGGGCCCAATCGCGCTGGGACCTGGGGGTGACGGGTAGTCCGCCTTCGGCGAAAGGCTCTGTCGTCCTTTCTCCAGGTGCCCCTTCACCGGAGGGAACAGATGAGGGAAGCACGCCGGTCGCGTGCCGGTTTCCGTACGTCGGAGACACGGCTCGGCCGGGTGCGTCTGTTTCGTCGACGGGGAAAGTAGCGGATGGCGTCACGGACGGAGAACTCGTCTCGCAGGAACCTCCGATCCCTCTGCATCCTCCGGCCGATGTCGATTGGTGCATGGCGGCCGGGCAGCCCCCGAACCAACGTCACTTCTTCTGAAAACCCGCGTTGCCTCCCGCGCCCGTGCGCCCGATGCGGCGCCGGACGCCGGCGCCGGGCGTCAAATTGTGTTGAACGGTATCGGCCTTCGCCGCCCCGGACGATCCGTCTGCGGCAGCCAGGGCCGGTTTTCATTCCTCACGGACTTTGGAGGAGGTGCCAGTGATGCGAAGCGGAGTGATTCAATGGGGCATGGCGGTGCTATGTACGGCCACCGCGAGGGCGTCGCCCGAGGTGGACAATCCTTACCTGACGGACGGTGAGATGGCAAAAGCAACGGAGGGCAAGCACGACATTTCGTTCGTGCCGCCGGCCCCGGAGGGCGGGGTGCGCGCCCGCCACGTGTCGTGAGCGCCGTGACCGCGCAGGTCTCGGAGAGCGCGCGATAGCGCGCTTGTCCAATCCGCCGGTGATGCGCCGGGTGGGCCGGCGCACGATTGCACAAGCGTCTTTCTGCAGAGTTTCGAGTCTTTTTCTTGTCCATTTTGGAGAGGATATACAAATGAGAACCAAGAAGAGGTGGATGGCGATCGCAGCCGTGCTGACGATCGGCACATGTATCTGCTGGGGAGCGCTGGCGTTCGCCAATGTCGGCGACCCCGCTGCCCACAAGGCTCCCGAACAAATCGGGCGCGAGGGGCTGGTCGCCAAGATCGGACCGCCGGCCACGCCGGCGCCGAACTACGTGATCAGCCGCACGGCCAGCATTCCGGAGGAAGGCGACAAGGAGTCGATAGCGCCGGAACGGGCCGAAGAACAGCTGGAGCAGCTCAAGCACCTCGAGGAGTACGGCAAGCCGATGCCGGAAGAGGAGAGCCTCTCGGTGGCCAGTATCGCCCCGGTAGACTCCTACCCAACCGTTGCGCTGCGTGGCGCCTGCGTCGGCGACAAGGACATCAACGGCGCTGGGACATTGAGTTTCACGTCGATGATCAACACCGGTTGGCATGACCGACGGGCAACGGCCATCTACCTGGCGTCCGAATTCGGGTGCGATGGTGGAGAGATCAGCGGGATCAGGTACTACATCTCCACCGTCACCGGCAGGGCGATGGAGAACTTCACCATTCGCATGCGGCACACGACGGCGAGTGCGTATACCAGCCCGTATTGCATGTCGACTGCAGACTGGACCGTTTGTTTTCAGGCGACTGTGCCCCAGATTACGACGGTAGGCTGGTACACATTCACGTTCACCACGCCTTTTGCGTTCAACGGGACGGACAACGTGGAAGTGGACGTATGCTTCAACAACGCCGGATATACCGGCGGTGGGGCCGTTTGGGGCTTCAGCGCGGGTACCGGAATCAATCGTGCGATCTACGCCTACACCGATAGCGGTTTCGGGGACCCACTGAATTGGACATGCGGCACCGGTAACCCGACCATTTACGGGACCACCACGGTTCCGCGGGCACAGTTCATCTTCCCGCCGCCCGACTTCGGCGCATGCTGCTACGGTTCTTATCCGCAGACGTGCGCGGATACGGATGAGGCGGGCTGTGTGGCTCTGGGTGGCGCCTACTCCCCCGGTCAAATCTGCGCGCCGGGAGGTACGTTCTACTGCCCGCCTTGGAACGACAACTGCGAGGCGGTCACGCCGGTGGCACTCACGCCGGGCGTACCGGTGCAGTTCAACGGCACCAACCTGGGCGCCACCAACCAGTGCCCGGCCTTCGCCGGCGGCCATGTGTGGGAGGCGTTCTCGCTGCCGAGTACCTATCCATATTGGACCGTCACACTGGATTACTGCGGGACGGTTGGGCCGTTCGGCAACGCGTGGCTCAACCTGGCCACGACCTGTCCGTGCAGCACCAACACCGCCGCGGGCCAGTTCAATACGACCGCCTGCGGCGACGGCAACATGACGATCACGTGGCGGGGCCTGGCGCCAGGCAACTACTGGTACCCCGTGCTGCTCGATCCGGCGAACAACGCCGCCGGGCCGTACACGATCAACGTGGTGGCCAACCCCGGCTACTGCGAGTCCCGGGCGACCAGCACCGCCGACGAGACCATCAAGCAGTTCATCCTGGGATCGATCGACAACACCACGACGGACTGCGACACCTATGACGATTTCACCCATCTGTCCACAAACTTGCCCCGCGGCTCGACCTACCCGTTCACCCTGGTGATCGGCGACTGCGAGGGCTCGAGCTGCTACACCAAGCGGGTGGCGATCTTCGTCGACTGGAACCAGGACAACGTCTTCAGCGTGCCTGGCGAGCGGGTCTATCTGTCCGGCAACCTGCCGAACACGCCGTGTCCGGACTACACCGTCACCGGCAACATCACCGTGCCGGTTGACGCCGCTTTGGGTGCGACGCGGATTCGCGTGGTGGTCGTCGAGACATCGAGTACCGATCCGACCCCGTGCGGAACCTACACCTGGGGCGCCACCGAGGACTACACGGCGATCATTAAACCGGAGTATTACCTGACGGTCGCTAATGGTACGGCCGTGGAACAGGGCGGTTCCGGCTATAACAGCGAGTGGTACCTCTATCCGAACAACTGGTGGAACATTTGGTGGCCGAACGAGTTCCTGCTTGAGGGCCGGAAGCTGGTAACGATTGAGTTCTTGATCGACTTCCCCGTAGGGGAGCCGCCGGTCGTCGCGTTCAACTACGCGCGCGAGGACTGGCCG
>CAZBFW010000063.1:0-5568 GCA_964491135.1 uncultured Phycisphaeraceae bacterium
GATCGCGGGGCGGGGCGCGGAACGTCGCGATGCTGCGTCAGGCGGGCGCCCGGGCCGGGCAGATGCCTGAGCCACCGGCCGTCGGCCCAGGGCCGCGTGGCCAGGCGCAGCAGGCTCTGGCCCATGCGGTACGTCCACGTGGCTAACAGCATCCGACTCATGAGCCGAAAGCCCACTCTCCGGGACCACGGCACAACGGATTGCCTCACCTGGTCGCGGCGCAGCCGAACCAGCATGCCCGGGATGTCGATTTTCACGGGGCAGACGTCCCGGCACAGGCCGCAGAGGCTGGAGGCCTGGGGCAGGTCGGCGTACCGCTCGAAGTTGTTCAGGAGCGGAGCAAGCAGGCTGCCGATCGGCCCGGGATAGACGTTGTCATACGCGTGCCCCCCGATGCGTCGAAACACGGGGCAGGCATTCAGACACCCGCCACAGCGGATGCAGCGGAGCACCTCCCGATACTCGCCGGCATGGATGGCCCGCCGGCCGGCGTCCAGAAGCACGACGTGCAACTGCTCGGGGCCGTCCCGGTCTGAAGGCCGCCGCGGGCCGGTGATCAACGACGTGTACACCGTAATGGGCTGGCCGGTGCTGGAACGGGCCAGAACCTTCAGGAACACGGCCAGGTCCGCCAGTCGAGGCACCAGCTTCTCGATCCCCACCAGGGCCACGTGAACGCGCGGCCGGGTGGTGGTCAGCCGTCCGTTGCCCTCGTTGGTGCAAATGCAGAGCGTGCCCGTTTCGGCCACGGCAAAGTTGGCCCCGCTGACGCCCAGGTCGCAGCGCCGGAACACGTCGCGGAGGTACCGCCGGGCGTGCATGGTGAGGGCTTGCGGGTCTTCGGTGTACTCGACGCCCAGCTCCCGGGCGAAGGCCTCGGCCACCATGCGGCGGTTCTTGTGAATGATCGGGGTGACGATATGGCTGGGCCGGTCGTGATCCAGTTGGACGATGAACTCGCCCAGGTCCGTTTCCAGAACTCGAACGCCCGCCGCTTCCAGCGCGTGGGTCAGCCCGGTCTCCTCGGTCGCCATGGATTTGACCTTGGCGCACAAGCCGGACCCGTTCTCGCGAGCGATGCGCACGATGATCTCGTTGGCCTCGGCGGCGGTGGCCGCCTGGTGTACCACGCCTCCGCGGGCCTGCACGCTTTCGATGAACTGCCCGAGGCAGGCGTCGAGATGATCCAGCGTGTGCTGCTTGATGCGGGCCGCCACGTCGCGCAGAGAATCGAAATCCGTCACCTCGGCCTTGGCGGCCGTGCTGGCCAGGATCTTCTGCCCCGCCGCGTTGCCCACCGCCGCCCGCAGGGCCGTGTCGGCGAGCGCCTTGTTGACGTTCGTCGCGAACCAACGTCGCAGGTAGCTCACGACTCGTCCTCCATGAGGCCCAGCGACTCGGCCAACACCTCGGCCAGGTGCAGGAAGCGCAGCGGCCTGCCCATCCGCCGGGCGGCCCCCTCCAGCGTGAAGGTGCACCCCGCTTCATTGCAGACCACGGTCTGCGCTCCGGTGGCCGCGAGGCGGTCAACCTTCTCCTGCGTGATGGCCTGACTGATGTTCGGATACAGCGCGTAGAACGCGCCGCCGAACCCGCAGCATTGCTCCATCTGCTCCACCGGACGATAGTCGACGCCGCCCAGGCCGCTGACCAGCCGGGCCGACCGTTCCGCCGGCTCAATGCCGCGCATGTGGCAACTGTAGTGGAAAGTCAGCGGGCGATCCGGACGCACGGGAATGGCCGCCACGTCGACCTTCAGCACGTCCCGCAGGAACCCGCCGAATTCATGCGTCCGGCCGGCCAGATCGCGGGCCCGGGCCGCGTAGCGGGCGTCGTCCTTCAGCAGCTCGGGGGTGTGATGAATCACCATCGAGGCGCACGACCCCGACGGCGTCACGACGTGGGGGTATCCCTCGAAAACGTCGATCATGCGCCGCCCCAGGTCTGCGGCCTCACGGAGGAAGCCGTTGTTGTAGGCCGGCTGACCGCAGCAGGTCTGATTCGTCGGGAAATGAACGGTGCAGCCGAAGTGCCGCAGCACCCGCACGACGGCCACCCCCACTCGCGGGGCGAACGTGTCCGTCAGGCACGTGATGAACAACGCGACGTCCATTTCGTACAATTCTCGACAACAAACGAACGCCGACAGGCGTCACATCGCGTCTCGTGTCGCATGCACCGGTCGGCCAACCGAATTGTAACCGCGGAATCGCACCCCGCCAGTCGGCTCAGGCGTCGGAAGGGATCGGACAGGTTGGCCGCAGGCTCAGGGCACGGGTATACTCTCTCGTTCCGGGTCGTTGGGGCCCGGCGTACCCCGTAGCGAGGAACCGATCATGCTGTTCAAGCCTCATCATTCCCGTCAGACCGTCGGGCGATTCTGCGCAGCGGCGGTCCTGATCGCGGCGTTTGTCCTGGTCCGCCCCGTGCGGGCGGAAGTTGCGGAGCACCCGTTGCTGCCGGTCATGGCGGATGAGTTGAAGCTGTCCATGGAGAAACTGGTTTCACCCGACGGCACGAAACCGTACTTCATCCAGTATTCGGTGACGGACACGAAGAACACCAGCATCGCAGCCACACTCGGTGCGGTCCACTACGACAGCGATACACACCAACGGGTACTGGACGTGGATGTACGCTGCGGTGACTACTCGCTGGACAACACGAGGCAGATCCGCGGCTCCGTCGGCAGCTCGTACGATGCGGGCGGCGGAGTCGCTCGCCTGCCGGTGACGGACGATCTCCTGGCCGCTCGACAGGCCATCTGGCTGAAGACGGACGAGCGGTTCAAGTCCGCGGCGAAACGACTGGCCCAGGTGCAGGCCAATTTGAAGGTCAAGGTGGAGGAGGAAGACCCCTCGGACGACTTTTCCCGCGAGGAGCCGTCCGTGGGGATGGAGCCCTGGCTCTCTCACGACGTGGATCAGGAGGCCTGGCGACAGCGAGTCCGGACGTACTCGCAACGCTTCCGCGAGCACCCCCTGATCTACAACTCGCAGGTCAGTCTCTCCGTGCAGACGGTGAACCGACTCAGCGTCAGCTCGGAGGGAAGCCGGCTGCAGTTCGGACAGAGCTGGTGGCGCATCAGCATCTCCGCGGGGACCGTGGCCGAGGACGGAATGGAGCTTTCCCAGCAGACGTCATTCGACGCCCACACCCCGGCGGGGCTGCCCGACGACGAGACGGTCGAGCAGGCCGTGGACCAGGTCATCTCTGAAGTGCTGGCCCTGCGGGCGGCGCCGATCGTCGACCCGTTCACCGGACCGGCCATCCTGGAGAATCGCGCGGCGGCCGTGTTCTTCCACGAGATCTTCGGGCACCGCATCGAGGGCCATCGGCAGAAGGACGTGGATGAGGGCCAGACCTTCGCCAAGAAGCTGAACGAGTCCATCCTTCCCGAGTTTCTGAGCGTGGTGGACGACCCGTCCCAGCAGACGTTCCGCGGGCAGGATCTCAACGGGTACTATCCCTTCGATGAGGAGTGCGTCCCGGGCCGGCCCTCCCGACTCGTCGAGAACGGCGTGCTGAAAACGTTTCTCATGTCGCGCACGCCCGCCCGGGGCATCGCGAAGTCCGACGGGCACGGGCGGCGCCGGCCCGGACAGCGCGTCGTGTCCCGGCAGGGGAATCTCTTCATCCAATCATCCCAGGAAGTGCCGTACGAGGAGCTGCGCGCCCGGCTGCTGGAAGAGTGCAGGAAGCAGGGCAAGGATTACGGTCTTCTGTTCAGGGACATTTCAGGCGGCTTCACGACGACCCAGGTTCGCGGGCCCCAGGCGTTCAAGGTGCTGCCCATTCTCGTGTACCGGGTGTATGCGGACGGCCGGCCGGATGAACTGGTGCGCGGCGTGGACATCGTGGGCACCCCGCTGACGTGCTTCTCCAAAATCGTCTGCACGGCGGACGATCCGGCCATCTTCAACGGTTTCTGCGGGGCCGAGTCCGGAAGCATTCCGGTGTCGGCCATCGCCCCCAGCCTGCTGGTGGAGCAGATCGAGATCGAGAAGAAGCAAAAGGCCCAGAACCGCCCGCCCATTCTGCCCGCGCCGATCGCGGAGCCGACCGCAGCAAACGTCGGGAACGCGGGGACGCAGAGCAAGTCGTGACGCATCGGCGACGGAGAGACGGCGGCGTGCAAAATGCGAAGATGGCCCGCGGCGTTCACGAGGATGACAGCCGATTCTCCGAACGGGACGCGCGGCGTACCCAACAAACTGTGGAGATGCAACTCATGAAGCGGTTCTTGCTGAGCCTGGCTCTCGGATGTCTGATCGCGGCGCCGTTGTGGAGCGACGTGCCCTCCACGCAGCCGGCCACGGCGACCGAGGCACGCGTCACGGAGGAGTTGGGGCAGGACGTGCTGCTGCGGGCGCTGGTCGATGAGTTGAACCGCAACCGCGAGAAGCTGCGGCTGGAGGGTCTGGAAGATCCCTACCACCTGCAGTACCGGCTGGACGACTCCGCGCAGGTGTACGCCGTGGCCTCCCTGGGCGCGATCGTCGGCAGCAACGCCAGCCGGTCGCGCTCGCTGACCACCCAGGTCCGCGTCGGCTCCTACGAGCTGGACAACACCAACTACCGCGATGACGGCTACTACCGGGCCGGGCGCGACGCCGCCGTCCCGCTGGAGAACGACTACGCAGTGGTCCGACAGGCGATCTGGTGGGCCACCGACCGCAACTACAAGGACGTGCTGGAGGTCTTCGCCCAGAAGCAGGCCTTCATGAAGACCAAGGTGATTGAGGACAAGCCCAACGACTTTTCGCCCGCCCCGGCGGCGGTCCACTTCGAACCGCCCGCCGATCCGCCGGCGGCGGTGTCTGAACTGGAGAAGATCGTACGCGACGTGTCCGCCGTGTTCCGGGACTACCCCGACGTGCAGGCCTCGCAGGCGTGGGTTCAGGTGGACGGCGGCACGCAGTATCTGGTCAACTCCGAGGGTACCCGAATCCGCACGGCCGGCCGCGTGTACACGTGCAACGTCTACGCGGTGGTGCAGGCGGAGGACGGCATGCCCCTGGCAGACGTGCTGACGGTTCACGCCCGGCGACTGGAAGAGCTGCCGCCCGTCGACGAGCTGATCCGCCGCAGTCGGCAAATGACGGACCGGCTGCTGGCCGTCCGAAGCGCACCCAAGCTGGATTCGTACACCGGCCCGGTTCTCTTCGAGGCGGAGGCGGCCGCGGAGCTGTTTGCGGAACGCTTCGCCGGGAACTTCGCCGGCGGCCAGCGCCCGGTCGGCAGCCGGACGCCGCCGGACGATTTCTCGCGGAAGCTGAACCGCCGCGTGCTTCCCCGGTTCCTGAGCGTGATGGATGACCCCACCGTGGAGACCCTGCACGGCGAGCCGGTGCTGGGGCACTACACGTATGACGACGAAGGTGTGAAAGCCCGCTCCGTGTCGCTGGTGGAGGACGGGCGGCTCAAGGCCCTGCTCATGTCGCGGAACCCGTCCCGGGAGTTCGCGGAATCCACCGGACACGGCCGCGGAGGACGGGCGACCGTGGGCTGTCTGATCGTGACGGCCGACGACCCTGCGGACCCGGAATCCCTTCGGAAGGAACTGAT
>CAZBFW010000063.1:5578-11684 GCA_964491135.1 uncultured Phycisphaeraceae bacterium
GGAGGACGAGGGCCTGGAGTACGCGATCCGCATCGAGGCGACCGGGGCGGCCGGACTGCGAGCACCGCTGGTCGTGTACAAGGTCTATCCGGACGGACGGGAAGAACTGGTGCGGGGCGTCGAGATCGGGCAGTTTGATCTCAAGGCGTTCAAGCGGATGCTGGCCGCCGGGAACCAACCGTACGTTCTGAACAACAGCGGCGGTTCCGGACGAACCATCGTTGTCCCCGCCCTGCTGTTTGAGGAGCTGGACCTGGCGAAAATCGATCGCGACTTCGATACGCCGCCGATCCTCCCGAACCCGCTGGCGCGCACGAACGCGACGACCGAACCGTAGCCGATAAGCCGCGCGTTTGCCGGCCGCACTCACTCCGGTCGAAACGAACAGAGGGCCTCGCCCGGTTGAAGCGTGATTGGGCCGGCGGCCTTGGCCGCCACTGCCCGCGCGTCCACCCGGTCGGGATCCGGGGTGGCCCGGAGAATCTGCAGGGAGTCACGGGGCGACACCAGACCCTCCGGCAGGCGAATCGTCAAATCAGACACGCGCCGATTCGTCACCAGCAGTCCGCCGTACAGGCCGATGAGCAGTTCCACCAGCGTGGCCACGCGGTCCGTCCGCAGGATGGAGTTGCACTCGAAATCGGCCGGCGAATTGGGCGTTTCCAGACGGACGAGCTCCGCCCCCGCGGCCGCGGCGCTTCGGTGAAACGACGTGTCAAACGGCGAATCATCCGCAACGACGTCCGGAAGAAGCCGGTCATACTGCCAGGCGTAGTGCCGCTGATCCGCGAGCGGCCGGCCGGCCGCGGGAAACCAGCCGAAGTACCGCCCGGCGAAGGCCGCGTTCCATAACGCGGGCAGGCCGATCGCGGCACGCGGACGCAGGCCGGACGCCCCGGGCATGGCCACCCGCAGGGTCTGCGTGTTCGAGTTCGTGATGTCGATGACCATCGCGACGCGGTCCGGGTCCAGCCGCCCAAGCTTGACCGGCTCTGCCTCCGGCCGGAGCCAACCCACGTCCCGGGGCCATTCCGCACAGGCGCATTGCCAGGCCAGGCGAAACCGCGAGACGAGTGCAGCCGCATACGGGCAGGCATAGGGCATGGGCCGCAACAGGGCCTTGATCCAGCTCAGCACACCGTACACGCCATCGGCATCGGCGCCGGACAACCCGGTCCGGATCAGGATGACCGGTCGTTCCACGACCGGCAGGCCGAGGGTCTTCGTCGGCCGGCCGACGTGCAGCCGCGGTCGCATGTCCGGACGGTACGGCGCGGCGAGGTCCTCGAACGCAGCGCCGTACGAGTCAAAGCGCTGCTCAACATCAAGCAGTTGCTCCCAGAACTCCCGGTGGGACCAGGCGGGCACGGCATACTGGCCGAGGGCCGCCGAGTCGGCCCCCAGCGCGTTCAGCAGCAGATGCAGAACAACGTTCGGCTCGTTCAGCGTGGAGGGGGCCGTGTCAACCGGCTCCAGGTCCAGCACGAGCAGACCGCCGCCCGGCGTGCCTGCAAACAGGCTGAGCGGCCGGTCGGAGCTGGCATCCGAGTCCGTCTCGCTGCGAAGCAAAACCGTGAACCCGTGCCGGCGACAGAACGCCGCAAACGCCCTGGTGGGCCGGATCTGGTTTTGCACGAACACGCGCGGGTCCGCCCCGTTCAGGCCGCGCCAGGCAAACGGAAAGCAATCACGCAGGGCGAATCCCCGCGTAATGAAGTTGGCTTCATACACGGTCGCGCAGAGCAGATCGTCCTTCTGACGGATCGTGCGCACCTCCACCGCCCCGCGGGCCACACGGGCCAACCCGGGCAGGCCGATGACCACCAGGTGATCCCTCGCCAGCGCCTGCAGCGCCGCCATGCTGCGAAGCGCCGGCGGCGGCGCGCCGTGGATCAGGATCGCATCACACACCGTGCGCGGCGCCGATCGAGAGTCCCCCGACCGCAGCGCGTCGGCATCCAGCACGCGAACCGCCGACCGGCCGAAGCGAGCGCGAAGCGCCCGGACCAGCGGACGGTCCTCATCCACGTCTCCGCACAGGCCGATGGCTTTGACGGTCCGCGGCGGGGGACAGGCATAGCACGGCGTGGGGACGGCCGCCGGATGTGAGCAGAACTCCAGCTCCAGCACGGGCAGCACCAGCACCTCCCGCACGACGACGGCGGAGGACGGCCCTCGAACGCCCACGCGCAGCTCAATCCCGTTTGAACCCGGCGGCGTTCGGAAAAAAGCGCGGAGCGTGCCGTCCGCCGCCAGGGCGGGAGGAGTCTCCAGACGCTCGCCAACCGGCACGCGCCCCTTCAACGGCTGCACGGACAGGACGATGCCGGACGCGGGAGCGAGCTCGCCGTCCGATGAGCCGCCATGTGAAAACATCGCCTCGATCCGGTAGAACTGCTCGCCCGCCGCCCGCACGCGCTGGGACCAGACGTACCGCACGCCGTCGGGCCGTCCGGAACGCGGCAATGCTCCGTTTACGGTGATTCGCATGCCGGCCGGATCGCCGTTTTCCGCCGGCAAGCGCTGCCACGTGCAGCATTCGTCCTCGGCGATCCAGCGCCAGTCCTGCGGTCGGCGTCGACCCTCGCTGAAGCGGGAGTTTGAAACGAGATTCAGGGCGTCGGGCACGGCAAGCTCCATCGAAATCGCAATCGTGAATGCTCTCCAGACGCTCTCCTATACCGACATTGGCATTGAGAGGCAATCCGGCACATCGATGCCCTTTGACTTGACGCGATCCGCTTAGGGCGGAGAATGCGGCAGACGGGTCACGGGATTCCGCATGGGCCGCCCCAGAGGGCCGGGTGTTCACCCGGGGAGGCAACCACAATGCACGTCGTCCTGGTTTCGACCTACGTGTACCCGATTGCACTGGGCATGAGGTACGTGTCCGCCGTGCTCAAGCGGGCGGGACACCGCGTGACGCTTCTGTTCCTGAACTCCCCGCCCGGCAGGCCGGAGGTGGAGGTCTCGCCGGCCCTCCGCGACGATTTCGTGGATCACTGCCGTGGCGCGGACGTGTTCGGGTTCAGCCTGATGACGAACTCGTTCCATCGCGCCAGCCACCTGACCGCGATCTTGCGGGAAGCGGGCCTGCAGGCACCGGTGGTCTGGGGCGGCACACACGCCACGGTCGCGCCGCAGGAATCGGCCGAGGTGGCGGACTACGTTTGCGTGGGCGAAGGCGAGGTCCCGATGCTGGCGTTCGTGGATGCGCTGGCCGCCGGCCGTGATCCCACGGGCACGCGGAGCTTCGCCTACCTGCGGCACGGGCGGTTCCTGCAGAACCCCGCATTTGCCCTCACGTGTGATCTGGACAGTCTGCCCTTCCCCGACTACGATCTGGAGGGACACTGGGTGGTCAACCGAGGCCGCCTGGTGGAGGCCCGGCCCGAGCGGCTGGGCGGCGTGCTGGAGAGGTATCGCACGTCCTCGACGCGCGGCTGCCCGTACTCCTGCTCCTTCTGCAACAACAGCACGCAGATGCGCGTGTACCGCGGGCCGGGGCTGGGCAAGTGGGTGCGCAAGCGCTCCACCGAGAGCGTCATCACCGAGCTGGAGAGCATCCGCGCCCGCTACGCCCAGGTGGAGGCCGTGAACCTGATCGATGACCTGTTCCTCATCCGCAGCGAGGCGGAGATCGAGGAGTTCGTCGAGGCATACCGGACGCGCGTAAACCTGCCCATCGAAATCGACGCGTTTCCGAACACGGTCACCGACGGGAAGATCGAGCAACTGGCACGGTTGCCCATCTCCCTGATCAGCATGGGCATTCAGAGCGGATCACCCGACACGCTGCGAAATCTTTACAACCGCCCGACCCGCCCCGAGACGGTCGCGAAGGCCATCGACATCATCGCCCGCCACGGGCTGCCCGCCGAGTATCACTACCTGGTGGCCAACCCGTTCGAAAGCGACGAAAGCCGCGTCGAAACGCTCCGGTTCGCCGCGGAGCACCACCGCGGCCCCGCCCGGATCCGCATCTTTCCGCTGCAGTTCTACCCGGGCAGCGTCCTTTACGACCGGGCCCGGTCCGAGGGCATCATCGGCGAACGCCACGAAGAGGCGTACCAGTTCGTCTACACCGGCAAGAGACACATCCTGGCACTGCGATACCTGGAAGTCTGGCTCATGATCGTCCTGGGCCTGCGAAACGCCGGCCTGTCGGCACGCACGGCGCATCGCGCGGTCAGCTTCGCCCTGAACCCCTTTGTACGCTGGTGCCTGGACCGCCGCCGGTTCGCCTCCGTGGCGTTTGTGATCTATCGGGTGGGTCGATCGCTCTATCGAAACCTGATCGTCAAACCCATTCTGCAGCCCATCGCCTGGCTGCGCCGTCGACGCCGCCCGGATTCGCCCGGAGAATCGCGACGGGCCGCCCAGCGCCGGGCGGCCTGAACCGCCCCGGTCACCAACCGTGCTCGATCGCCAACGCCGCCGCGTCCATCCGCGCGGCGGGCATCGGCTCGGCATCCGCCAATCGGCGGGCCAGAACCGCCACCAGCGCCGCATGACCGTTCACCCCGCTCCGGTCCACCGTGTCGTACTTGTCACCCGGCGTGTGGTAGAAGCGCACCCCGGGCCCCAGTTCTCCGTAGATCGCCAGGGCGCACACCCCCCGCTTCATGAACGCCGCGTGATCGCTGTAAGTGTGCACGCTGCTGGCCACGTCGGGCTCCAACGCGTAGCCCGGCAGCTCCCGGACCAGGGCCTCCAGGAAAGACTTCATCTCCGGATGGCCGTGCGTGACAAACTTCCGCGGCTCGCCCGCCATGTCCACATTGATGACGGCCACGATCCGATCCAGCTCGTCCTCGTGGGCCTGCGCGTAGGCCTCGCTGCCGAACAGCCCGTGCTCCTCCCCCATGAACCAGACAAAGCGAATCGTCCTGCGCGGGCGCGGACCCACCCGGGCCAGCGCCCGGGCTGCCTCGAGAATCGCAACCGCACCGGAGCCGTTGTCCATGGCTCCCTCGGCCAGATGCCAGCTGTCCAGGTGCGCGCAGACCAGCACCACCTCGTCCGCCCGTCGCCCGGCGCCCGGGACCTCCGCCACCACGTTTCGAGGCCGGGCTTCCCAGCAGTCGGCCTCGATCCGGATGTTCACGCGAATCGTCTCGCCGGCGGCCAGGCGCTCGGCCAGTCGATCGCCGTCGGCTTTGCAGATGGCCACTCCAGGCGCGGGATTCGGCTTGTCGTGGCAGGTCCCGACGACGACCTGATCGTCCAGGTGGGAGATATGCAGCAGCCCCGCGGCGCCATGCTGCAGGGCAAACTCCATCTTCTGGCTGCGATGCACGTCCCCGTAGTGGGCCAGGGCGAAACGGCCGGGGAGGTGCTCCTTCACCGCTTCAAACTCCGCCTGCGATCCCTTGCCGACGTCCGCCAGTTCGGCCGTGATGCCCTCGGCCGGCGTGGTCAGGCAATTGCCCAGTGCCTGGGCCACGTCCAGCCGACGCGGCGGGTCGTCGAGCACCGTCACCTGCGTGCGGCGGTCTCGCCAGGTGGTCATCGCGAACGGCTCGAAATGCACGTCGGACAGGCCGTAGGCCCGCAGCTTGTCCGCCACGTACGCCTCCGCCCGCGCCCCATTGGCCGACCCGCTGAGCCGTCCGCCGGGCACGGACAAATCACGCAGAGTCGTGCAGATCTCACTGCCGGTCATCACCTCCGCGATAATCGGACCGTCCAGCCGGGCCGGCTGGCAGCCCGCCGCCAGAAAACCTCCGGCAACCAGCGGAACAAACCTGATGAGAACGCGCATGTTCGTTGTCTCCACTCCAGCGTGCGGCATGGCACGGATCGGAGAACGTATTCGTGTCCGGTCAACTCGGCAAGGCGCCCGTCCGGCCGGGTTGTCCGGGAATGGCGCGGACGCGCGTTCACCCCGACGCCGGAACAGGCTTCACTCCGACCGCCACGCGCGTTTCTGGGACCGATAGAAAGCCTGTTTTCTGCTGCCCACCGCCGATCTGACGACAGGTCAAAGAGGCGTCCGGATCAGGCCGAATACCCAGTGAGACGGGTCGCGCGGGGTCCCGCGCGCCGCCTGACGGATCGAGATCATGATCGAGCTGGATACGTCCCTGCTGGCGCCGGAAATCAC
>CAZBFW010000064.1:0-6948 GCA_964491135.1 uncultured Phycisphaeraceae bacterium
GGCTTCCAGGCGGTGACCCCGGTGTTTGACGGAGCGAAGGAGGCGGAGATCTTCAGGGCCGTCGATGAGGCCAACGCGCACGTGCGTCAAAAGCGGGAGGACACGGCGGCGGTGGCGCAGGCGGGGCGCAGTCGCGAGGTGTTCTGCGAAATGCCGCGGAGCGGAAAGATGCGGCTGCTGGACGGCCGTACCGGTGAGCCGTTCGATCAGGACGTGACGGTGGGCTACATCTACATGATGAAGCTCCACCACCTCGTGGACGACAAGATTCACGCGCGGGCGACCGGCCCGTACAGCCTGATCACGCAGCAGCCGCTGGGCGGCAAGGCCCGGACGGGCGGGCAGCGGTTCGGCGAGATGGAGGTCTGGGCGCTGGAGGCCTACGGCGCCGCCTACGTGCTGCAGGAGCTTCTGACCGTCAAGAGCGACGACGTGGAGGGCCGCACCAAGATCTACGAATCGATGGTCAAGGGCACGAACACGCTGGAGGCCGGAACGCCGGTCTCGTTTGACGTTCTGTGCAACGAGATCCGGGGGCTGTGCCTCAACATTCAACTGGAGAAGAAGCGGGTGATCTGAAACGGCGAATGGCGAGGCGGTCCCATCGCGGGAGAGCTGCGCGGGAGACGGATCATGCCTGCGGAAGTGGCGTACGAGACGGTGAATGCGATCGATCCGGAGGAGCTGCTGGCGTTCTACCGCAAGCAGCATCACCAGACGACGCACGACGTGGCGAAACTGAAGCGGATGGTTGACAACACGTTCTGTTTCGTGACGGCCCGCCGCGAGGGCGAGCTGATCGGAATTGCACGCGGCGTGACGGACGGCGTCCGCGGGCAGCTGGCGGACTGCAAGCTGGATCCGCGCTTCCAGGGCCCCGCGTGCATCACCCGCAAGGACGGACGGATTGAGCACGACAGTTACGGGATTGCGCGGGAGATGGCCCTCCGGGTCATCGGGTCTCTGCGGGAATACGGGTGCGAGCGGATCACCGCCCTGGCCTACGGGACCGAGGTGGACTTCTGCGAGGAAATCGGGTTTCGCAAGGCGAGCGGCCTGGTGGTGCTGCACCTGGACCCCGGTATGACGGTGCCCGCGACCGTCAAGGCGGGGAGGTCAGAAAACGAGGGGTGAACCGCCCCCGGCGGACGGTTCCGCCGGAGGCGTCGGATGGATGAGCCGGACGGACAGGCGACCTCGTCAGAGAGGAAGGCTTGGCAACCATGGCGGACAGTATTTACGACCGCGTAAACGATTACGGCAGTGTGAAGATTTCGCTGGCATCGCCCAACGACATCCGGAGCTGGTCGTTCGGCGAAGTACGCAAGCCGGAAACCATCAACTACCGCACGTACCGGCCGGAGAAGGACGGCCTGTTCTGCGAGCGCATCTTCGGGCCGGAGCGGGACTGGGAGTGCGCCTGCGGCAAGTACAAGGGCACCAAGCACAAGGGCATCATCTGCGACCGCTGCGGGGTGAAGGTCACGCATTCACGCGTGCGCCGCAAGCGAATGGGCCACATCAACCTGGCTGCCCCGGTGGTTCACATCTGGTTCTTCAAGGCGATGCCCTCGCGACTGGGCTGCCTGTTGAACATGAAAACCTCGAGCCTGGAAAAGGTGGTGTACTTCCAGGACTACGTGGTGGTGGACCCCGGCGACACGCCGCTCAAGGAGCGGCAGTTGCTCACGGAAGAGGAATTCCGGGCCGCCCAGGACAAGTACGGCGGTTCGTTCACGGCCATGATGGGCGCGGAGGCGGTCAAGGCGCTGCTGGAACGGCTGGACCTGACGACCCTGGCCGCGGAGCTGCGGCAGGGAATCGAGGAGACGGCCAGCAAGCAGAAGATCAAGGATCTGACCAAGCGGCTGCGCATCGTGGAGGCCCTGCGGCACTCGGACAATGACGCGAGCTGGATGGTGCTGGAAGTGATTCCGGTGATCCCGCCGGACCTGCGCCCGCTCGTTCTGCTGGAGAGCGGGAACTTCGCGACCAGCGACCTGAACGACCTGTACCGGCGCATCATCAACCGGAACAACCGGCTCAAGAAGCTCGTGGACCTGAATGCGCCGGAAGTCATCATCCAGAACGAGAAGCGGATGCTCCAGCAGGCGGTGGATGCGCTGTTCGACAACGGACGCTGCCGACGGGCCGTGCTCGGATCGAGCAACCGACCGCTCAAATCCCTGACGGACATGATCAAGGGCAAGCAGGGCCGCTTCCGAGAGAACCTGCTGGGCAAGCGCGTGGACTACTCGGCCCGCTCGGTGATCGTGGTGGGCCCGGAACTCAAGCTGCACCAGTGCGGCCTGCCCAAGAAAATCGCCCTGGAACTCTACCAGCCCTTCATCATCCGCAAGCTGAAGGAACGCGGCCTGGCCGACACCATCAAGTCGGCCAAGAAAATGCTCGAACGGCGCGACCAGGAGATCTGGGACATCCTGGAAGAGGTGATCTACCAGCACCCGGTGCTGCTGAACCGCGCCCCAACCCTTCACCGGATGGGCATCCAGGCTTTTGAGCCGGTGCTGGTGGAAGGCAACGCGATCCGCATCCATCCCCTCGTGTGCCGCGGCTTCAACGCCGACTTTGACGGCGACCAGATGGCGGTCCATCTGCCCCTCTCCGTCGAGGCCCAGGCCGAGGCCCACGTGCTCATGCTGGCGACGAACAACATCTTCAGTCCGGCCAACGGCAGTCCCATCATGTCGCCCTCGCAGGACATGGTGCTGGGCATCTTCTACCTGACCACGGATCACGTGAGCCGTCGGGTGGACGAGAAGGACATGAAGTCGTTCTCCTCGGTGCATGATGCGATGTACGCGCACGCGCTGGGCCGGGTCGACCTGCACGACTTCATCCACGTGCGCATCCCCCGCCGCCAGATCGTCCGCGACCTGAAGGGACCCATCGAGAAGATGCCGGCCAACGGCCGCGTGGTGACCACCGTGGGGCGACTGATCTTCAACGACATCCTCGCCCCCAACATGCCCTTCTACAACTGCTCGCTCTCCCAACGCGGGGCGGGCCGGGTGATCGCCGACTGTCACGCCATCCTGGGGCGGGCGGCCACCGTGGACCTGCTGGATCGGATCAAGGACACGGGGTTCCGGTTCAGCACGCTGGCCGGCCTCTCGTTCGCGGTGAGTGACCTGCGCGTGCCGGCCGCCAAGGGCGGCATCATTGACGCGGCCCAGAAGAAGGTGGACCAGATCGAGCGTGATCACGCGAACGGGGCCTTGACGCCCCTGGAGCGGTACAACCAGGTGATCGACGTGTGGATTCACGCCCGGGAGCAGGTCACCGAGGCCATGATGACCGAGCTGCGGCACGACTATCGGGACGACAACGGCGCGTACGTGGCAACCGTTCGCGAGGATCGAGGTCAGCGGACGGTTCTGCCGGGCGCCCGCCCATACCTCAATCCGATTTTCCTGATGACCGAGTCAGGGGCCCGCGGCAGCGTGGACCAGATCCGGCAGCTCGCCGGCATGCGCGCTCTGATGGCCAAGCCTTCGGGCGAGATCATCGAGACGCCGATCAAGGCGAACTTCCGCGAGGGTCTGTCCGTGCTCGAGTATTTCAGCTCCACGCACGGGGCCCGCAAGGGCCTGGCCGACACGGCCCTGAAGACGGCCGACTCCGGCTATCTGACGCGAAAACTGGCGGACGTGGCTCAGAACGTGATCGTCAACCGGAATGACTGCGGCACGATCAACGGGATCACCAAGAGCGCCATTTACCGGGGGGAGGAGATCGAAATCCCCTTGCGAGAGGCCATCGTGGGACGCGTGGCGCGCGACACGATCCGCAACCCGGTGACCGATGAGATCATCGTTTCCGAAGACGACTGCGTCACCACGGAAATCGCCCGCAAGATCGAGGACCTGGGGCTCGACATGATCCGCGTGCGCAGCCCGCTGACCTGCGAGAGCCCGCTGGGCGTTTGCGCCCGCTGCTATGGGGTGGACATGTCCACGGGCCTTCTGGTGGAGGAAGGCATGGCGGTGGGGATCATCGCGGCCCAGTCCATCGGCGAACCGGGCACGCAGTTGACCATGCGAACGTTCCACACCGGCGGCGTGGCATCCCGCGCCGTCGTCGAGAACAGGCTGATCGCTGGCTCGGCGGGCATCGTCCGGTACCGCGACCTGGCCCCGGTGACCGTGCCCGCGCAGGGGCAGATTGCCGAACGCGTGGTGGCTCTGAAGCGGAACGGCGAAGTGGTCCTGGTGGACGAGAAGGAGCGTGAGCTGGAGGCGTACAAAGTCCCGTACGGTGGGGAAATCCTGGTGGCCCAGGGTACGAAGGTCAAAACCGGACAGACCCTGGTCATGTGGGACCCGCACCTCACGCCGATCCTGGCCGAGGTGGCCGGCTTCGTCCGTTTCCAGGACATCGCCGAGGGTGAGACGGTGCGGGCCGAGCAGGACCGCGTAGGCGCCCGTTTTGTCGTGGTCGAGCACAAGGGCGAGAAGCACCCGCAGATCGTGATCGAGGACAACGAGGGCCGGGTGCTGGATTACCACTACCTGCCGGCCAAGGCCCGGATCGAGGTGAACGAGGGACAGTCCATTCTGCCGGGCATGCTGCTGGCCCGCCAGCCGCGTGCGATGAGCGGAACCCAGGACATCACCGGCGGTCTGCCGCGGGTGACGGAGATCTTCGAGGCCCGGCGTCCGAAGGAACCGTCCGTCATGGCGGAGATTTCGGGCCTGGTGGAGATCCGGGCCGACAAACGCCGCGGCAAGATGACCATCATCGTCCGCAGCGAGAGCGGAATGGAACGCGAGCACCACGTGCCGCAGGACAAGCAGCTTCTGGTGCACGCGGGCGACCACGTGGACGCGGGCGATCCGCTGATCGAAGGCCCGCTCGTGCCGTTCGACATTCTGCGAATCCGCGGCGAGGAGGCGCTCCAGCAATATCTCCTGGCCGAGATCCAGGCCGTCTATCGGAGCCAGAACGTCAGCATCAACGACAAGCACCTGGAGATCATCCTGACCCAGATGCTCCGTCGCGTGAAGATCGAGTCGCCGGGCGATTCAAGGTTCCTGCCGGGCGAGGTGGTGGACAAGTTCCGCTTCCGAGCAGAGAACGAGGAACTGGCCAAGAGCGTGCGGATCGAGGACCCGGGTGATACCGACCTGGCCAAGGGCCTGGTCGTCCGCAAAACGCTGCTGGAGGAGAAAAACGACGCAGTGGAGCAGAACGGCGGCGAACCGGCCAAGGGCAAGAAACCCAAGCCGGCCACCGCCACCACCGTGCTCTTGGGCATCACGAAGGCCAGCCTCCAGAGCGACTCCTTCATCTCGGCGGCTTCGTTCCAGGAGACCACCAAGGTGCTCACGGAGGTGTCGCTGGCGAGTGCCGTCGACCCGCTGCTGGGCCTGAAGGAGAACGTGATTCTGGGGCACCTGATTCCGGCGGGGACGGCGTTCAAGCCGCACCTGAATCTGCGGGTCCGGCGAATCGGCGAGCCGCTTCCGATTGCGGAAGATCAGGCCGCGGATATGATTGCCCCCACGCCCGACGTGCCTGCGGCCGAGTCCCGACTGGGGGCCCTCAGCGGGTTCGGAGGCGAAGGATCGAGCCTGGCCAGCACCCTGGGACGAGAGCTTGCGTCCACCGGGTCGCATGGAGAGGGGGCCGGCGGTCCCGTCCATGGGCTGTCGCCCGACGACGTGTAGAAGAAATGACGCCGGTGGAGCGGGCCGCGGTGACGGCGGCCTGGCCGAACCGCGCGTCCGTATGCAAGGAGAGTTCATGCCAACGATCAATCAACTGGTCCGGAACGGACGGCGCTTCGTGCGGCGCAAGTCCAAAGTGCGGGACATCGAGCGGTGCCCGCAACGCCGGGGCGTGTGCCTGATCGTCAAGACACAGACGCCCAAGAAACCGAACTCGGCCCTTCGGAAGGTCGCCCGTGTACGACTGACGAACGGCAAGGAAGTCACCGCCTACATCGGAGGCGTGGACCACAACCTGCAGGAGCACTCCATCGTGCTCGTCCGCGGCGGACGCGTGCGCGACCTGCCGGGTGTGCGATACCACATCATCCGCGGCGCGCTGGACTGCGCCGGCGTCGAGAACGACAAGGCGGGCCGGCCGCGGAACCGCAGCCGCAGCAAATACGGCGTGAAGCGTCGACGGAAGTAGCCGCCGGGGCTCGACCGGCGCCCGATGGGCGGGTGCGAACCACAGGGAGGTGCGGTTCGATGTTCAGCGTGCCACAGTCACCGGCCGGGACCGCGTCCGCGGCCGTGCCCGCGACCGTCGTTGCGGGACGCGTGATCGGCTTCGCGCTGTTGACGACGGTGGCGGCGCAGGTGGTGGTGCCGATCGGCTCGGTGCCGGTTACGCTCCAGACGCTGGCGGTCGCGCTGACCGGGCTGCTTCTGCGGCCTCGTGAGGCGGCGGCCGCGATGGTGCTGTACGTGGGTGCCGGCTGGCTGGGCGCCCCCGTGTTTGCGGCGGGGCGGGCAGGGTTCGCCATGGCGACCGCCGGGTACCTCCTCGGCTTTCCGATGGCGGCGGCCCTGATCAGCCGGATCGGGCACGGCCGATATGCCGGGCCCGGCCGACAGATCGGGGCACTGGCGCTGGGCATGGGGGTGGTCTTCGGGCTGGGCGTGGGATGGTTGGCGGTGCTGACGGGGAGCCTCCGGGAGGCGGTGATGGTTGGCTTGCTTCCCTTCGTTTGGATCGAGCCGGCCAAGGTGGGGGTGGCGGTGACCCTGGTCCGGGGCGGCCGGCAGGTCCGAGGGGGCCTCGGCCGCCGCAAGGGAGGGGACTGAACGGTCGGCCTTGCCGCGGACCGCGAGGGCGGGTAAGCTGTGGGGCTCCGGCCGTAAGCGGAAATCGTCGTCGGCGCCCACAGGCGGGAATGGCCCGGGCGGTGGGCGTCGGCCCGGAATTGGAAGAATGGCATGGCTCGTAAGCGGTTCA
>CAZBFW010000064.1:6958-11645 GCA_964491135.1 uncultured Phycisphaeraceae bacterium
GGAGCCTTTCGGAGGCGGTGATGGTGGGCCTGATTCCCTTTGTCTGGATCGAATTGGCCAAGGTGGGGGTGGCGGTGACCCTGGTTCGGGGTGGCTGGCAGGTCCGTGGTACTCGCTCGGGACCGGTCTGAACGGTTGGCCTTGCCGCGGGCCGCGCGGGCGGGTAAGCTGTGTGGCTCCGGCAGGAAGCAGAGATCAGGGTCGGCGTCCATGGGCGGGAATAGCCGGAACGGTGGACATCGGCTCGAAATTGGAAGATTGGCATGGCTCGCAAGCGGTTTACGAATTCGAGAGAGCAGTTGAAGCCGGATTCCCGGTTCAACAGCAAGCTGGTCAGCAAGTTCATCAATTGCCTGATGCTGGACGGGAAGAAGTCCACCGCAACGTTGGTCTTCTATGACGCGATGGACATCCTGGCCAAGCAGATCAAGGAGAAATCGCCGCTGGAGGTCTTCGAGACGGCGGTGAACAACGTCAAGCCGAACATCGAGGTCCGCTCAAAGCGCGTGGGCGGCTCGAACTACCAGGTGCCGATGCAGGTCAACCGCAAGCGCCAGCAATCCCTGGCCTTCCGGTGGATCATCACGGCCACGCGGGAGGCCCGCGGCAAGGCGGGCAAGTCGACCTCCGTCGTGCTCGCCCAGGAGCTGGCCTCCGCGTATCGCGGCGAAGGGACCGCGGTGACCACGAAGATCAACGTGCATCGAATGGCCGACGCCAACAAGGCGTTCGCCCACTTCGCCTGGTAGACTTCGCCGAGTTCACAAACGGTGCCGACGGCGTTCGCGCGAATGCCGTCGGCATCGTGGTATTCGCGGGAGGCCGCGATCGTCCTCGCCGCGTCGGGGCGCGGAGCAGACGGGATGAGCATCGACCTATCCACGGTCCGCAACATCGGGATTGCCGCGCACATCGACGCGGGCAAGACCACTACCACCGAACGCATCCTCTTCTACAGCGGCCGGACGCACCGGATGGGCGACGTCGACGACGGGACCACCATCACGGACTTTGACGAACAGGAGCAGCGGCGGGGCATCACCATCTACTCCGCCGCGGTGAGCTGCCCCTGGAAGGGCTGCACGGTCAATCTGATCGACACCCCCGGGCACGTGGACTTCACGGCCGAGGTCGAGCGCTCCCTTCGCGTGCTCGACGGGGCGGTGGCCGTTTTCGACGCTAAGGAGGGCGTGGAGGCGCAGTCCGAGACCGTCTGGCGGCAAGCCGACCGGTACCGCGTACCCCGCATCTGCTTCATCAACAAGATGGACAAGGTGGGGGCGGATTTCGAATACTCCTTTCGGTCGCTGATCACGCACCTGCACGCCAACCCGGTGGCCGTTCAGATCCCGATCGGGTCGGAAGCCCGTTTTGAGGGCGTGATTGACCTGCTGGACATGAAGGCCCTGTACTTCGGTCCGGACCAGCTCGGGGCGCGGGTGGAAACACGCGAGATTCCGGAGTCGCTGCGCGAGGAGGCCCAGCGGTACCGGGCCCATCTGGTCGAACAGGTGGCCGAGACGTCGGAAGAGCTGACGGAGCTCTTCCTGGCGGACGAGCCGATCCCCGTTCCCTCGCTGAAGAGGGCGTTGCGGGCGGCCACGGTGGCCAGTCGCGTGCAGCCCGTGCTGTGCGGGTCCGCCTTGCGGTACATGGGCGTGCAGCCGCTGCTGGACGCGGTTTGTGACTACCTGCCGTCGCCGTTGGACGTGCCGCCGGTGCCCGGGCAGATGCTGGACAAGAAGGCGAGCCGGTCCGGCGGCGAGCCGAAGGAGGTTCTCCTGCACGCCGAACCGGACGCGCCGCTGGCTGCCCTGGTCTTCAAGATCGTGGCGGACAAGCCCGTGGACCTGTACTTCGTTCGCATCTACTCCGGCACGCTGGTGGTCGGCCGCAAGGTGCTGGACGTGAACACGGGCAAGAAGGAGGCCATCACCCGCATGTTCCGCATGTTCGCCAAGCGCCGCGAGCAGCTCGCCAAGGCGGAGGCGGGGGACATTGTGGCGATCATCGGGCCGAAGGACACGCTGACGGGGCACACGCTGTGCGACGCGCAGCGCCCGGTGCTGCTGGAAAGCATTTCCTTCCCCGACACGGTGATCGTGCAGTCCATCGAGCCGAAGTCCTCGCGTGACCGCGACAAACTGGCGGACGCGCTCCGCGCCCTGTCCCGCCAGGATCCGACGTTCCGCCCGCGCATCGACACCGAGACCGGGCAGACGCTCATCCAGGGCATGGGCGAACTGCACCTGGAAGTGCTCGTCGAACGCCTGACGAAGGAAATGAACGTGGACGTCCACGTGGGCCGGCCGCAGGCCTCGTATCGCGAGACGGTGCGGAACCACGCAGAGGCGGAGGCGCGCTTCGAACGCGAGATCGCCGGGCGCAACCATTTCGCCGCGGTGAAGCTGCGGGTGGAGCCGGTGGCCCTGGAGGCCACGGGCAAGACGGAGCTGGTTCGCTGCCTCGTGGATTCCTCCACCGTACGCACGGAGTTCGTGAACGCGGCGGAGTCCGGCATCCGCGGGGCGGCCACCGTCGGGCCGGTCGTCGGCTATCCGCTGATTCACTGGAAGGCCACGCTGATCGGCATGGAGCAGCACGACGTGGACAGCTCGGACCTGGCGTTTGAGAACGCGGCCCGGATCGCGTTTGAGCGGGCGGTGGCCGGTGCGTCGCCGGTGCTGCTGGAGCCGATCATGAAGATCGAGGTGACGTCGCCGGACGAGTACTTCGGGGCGATCAACGGCGACCTGAACGCGCGGCGGGCGATCATTACGGGCACGGACATGCGCGGGCGCAACCGGCTGATCATCGCGGAGGCGCCGCTGGCGGAGATGTTCGGCTACGTGACGGAGCTGCGCAGCCTGTCCCAGGGCCGGGCGTCGGTGAGCATGGAGCCGCTGCGCTACGCGCCGGTGCCGGACTCTGTCACTCGGCGCATGACGGGGCAGGGATGAGCGGAAAGGCAGGAAGACACGGAGGCACCGAGGCACGAAGGCACGAAGGCATGGTGCGGGCGGACCATGAAGATCAAATCGATGTGGATCGAGGCGGAAGAGTGGGCCCCCGGTGAGTGGACGCCGTCAGACGACAACACGGATGTTGTAGTCACGCTCGACGATGATTCACGGTGGGCGAGCCCTTGTCAGGGAGAACACTATGCAATCGCGAACGGTTGACTTTCGTTGCTGCTGCATCGCGGCCGCTTGTCTGATTCTTGCGGGCGCCGGTTGCACGCCGGCGTACACATCGTCACGGACCCGGGTCCACACGATCAGCCAGGGCAACCTCGACGCGTGCCGGCAGGTGATCCTGTCGTACGACGTGAGCGAGGAATGCGAGGGCACGCAGCCGCAGCACAAGTATGAGCAGCTCACCCTGAGCATATCTCCGCGAAAGCACTTGTACTCCGACCACACCCTGAAGTCTATTGAGCTCAAGTTCGGCGTTCCTCGCGGCCAGCTTCGGTTCGAGGCAGCCGAAGCACGCATCAATGAGACGGGACAGAAGGTCTGGTTCGTCGAGCGCGGCACGGACCGAATCATCGCCACGCTTGACCTGGAGACCGGCCAAACGACCGGACCCGACGACGCGGCTCCCCCCTGGGCGACGCCGCACGGGGGCGCGCCTCTGGAGCCGGCATCGGACTAGCGTGTCTGCCAGCGGCGGCCAGGCGTTTTGCAGGCCCCCCGGACACGGGACTTTCAACTCGAGCCCCGACAGACAGGTACCATGTCCGGTGATCACGTTTACATCATCCCCGCCGACCCTGGGCTCGTGCCCGATGGAGCATGGGCTCCTTGGGCTCATGGTACGCGATAAGGCACGTGTACGGTTGGGGCGGAGTTGCGAACAGGGGCGCAAAGCGAGGACAGTGACCCACATGGAAGAACCGGTCTTTCCCGACAAATCTCATCCGCCTGACGACGCGGCGCTTGCGGCCGTACTTGGGCGGGCGAAAGTGCATTGGGATCGTTTGCTGGCCGATGCACTGGCTGCGGCGCCCGATGCGACGCCCGAGTGGAAGTACTACACGAAGAAGTCCGGCTGGACGTTTCTACTGCGCGGCAAGCGGCGGAACGTGCTCTACATGTGGCCGACGAGTAAAGGCTGCTTCATCGTCTGCTTCGCGCTCGGCGAGAAGGCCGTGCAGGCCGTCGAGGACTCCGATCTGCCTGCCGACATCATCGAGGCCATCCGAATGGCCCCGAAGTATCCCGAAGGCCGACCGGCCAGGGTCGTTGTGAAGGTCGCTGCCGACGTGAAGGTCGCCCGGAAGCTTCTGGCCATCAAGCTGGCCAACTGAGCCGCGTGGACTCGCGGGCCTGCGCTGTGGCGGGAGTTGGGGGCGGGCCGCGCTTTCCTGTCGGTGCAACTCCGGGGAAGAGTGTATGATGAGAGGGGCCGTCTGGAGAGGAGTGGAGGTGCGCGCATGTTTCGTCCGTGCGGGATTCGCATGATCGCGATCGTGTGCCTCGCGTGGCTGTCAGCGTCCAAGGCAACCGGCGATGAGCACGACATCGTTGCGAATATCGAGGCGTTCCTCAAAACCGGCGACATCGGCCGGCGCCGGGACATCGTCGGCCGCATCGAGGCGGACCCCGCGTACGACCGCAAGCGGGTCAGCGAGTGGCTGCATCGGGCGGACGTCTTCAGATCGGAAGAGCGTCGTGTAGGGAAAGAG
>CAZBFW010000065.1:0-11590 GCA_964491135.1 uncultured Phycisphaeraceae bacterium
CCCCCCCCCCCCCCCCCCCCCCCCCCCCCCCCCCCCCCCCCCCCCCCCCCGCGACGCGGCGGGCCTGGTCGTGGTCAGCGACTCGCACAAGAACTACTTTGTCGCCAACTCGCTGACGCACGGGGGCGACGGCTTCTTCCTGACCGACCGCGTGAACGGAGGCATCAACGCCGAGCGGAAGACGACAAGGATCGAAGGCAGTTGCGACCTCAACATCATTGCCTGCAACGACGGATCGTGGTCTCCCAACAACGCATTCGAAGGCACGTTCTCCACCGGCAACGTGTATTACAGGAACCTCGCGAACGACTCAAACTTCGGTTTCTGGCTGGGTTTCTCGAACCACTCGCTGCTGCTCGAGAATGAAGTGCTGCGCAACCACAGCAACGGGATCGCCGTCGAACAGGGCGCCGGCACGTGCGTCGAAGGCAATGTTCTTGCGGACAACCGCGGGGCCGCCGTCGCCCTCTGGTCGCCGGATGGCTGGATCCGCGATCTTCATCCGTCGACCAACCTGGAAATCGTCAGGAACACCATCCGAAACTGCGGAACCGACTATCGCCTGGACAACTCCACCGACGTGCTCATCGCCGACAACCGGGTTGAGGGCACCCGGCGTGTGGAGTTCCCCTCCGCCGACCGCAAGGCGAGCGGAGCCGTGGAACGCTTCCGGCAGGGCGAGCACGGCCGCCGGGTCGACGAGATCATGGCCGGAAAGCCGGCCGGCTTCGTGATGTATCGCGAAGGCCGCGGACCCAAGGGCCTCGAGTGGCTGGTGGCCGACGACTTCGCGCCACGTGACTACCGGCGCATGCTGGTGGCCTGGCGGCCTCGCGACGCGGGCTCGCTGGAAATGCTGCCCCTGATCGACGGCGAGCTGGAGTTCAGCCTGCCCGACTGGATGACTCTCTCGCGGGAAGGCGACCGCCACGTGGCCGTTGCCCGCACGCCCGACGGCCCGGGCGAGCTCCGGGAATACGTCATCACGGTCGCCCGCAAGGGCTCTTCCGACAAGCAGTCCATTACCGGCAGCCTGCTGACCTCCGCGTGGACCGTGCGTTGGTTCCGCTGGGACCAGCCGGCGAAGCTGAGCTACGATGACGCCGACGCGTGGAAAAAGCTCTTTGCGTCCGAGCCGATCTTCACCCAGACCACGCGCCGGCTCGGCACCGATTTGTGGCCGGGGGCGTTTGAGAAGGGTGTGCCGCAGTCACACTTCGCGTTGTACGCGGCGACGAAGGTGAAACTGCCGGCCGGCCGGTACACGTTCTCCACCCTCTCCGACGACGGCATCCGCGTGTTCCTGGACGGCAAGGAGATCATCTCCCGCTGGAACCATCACGGCCCCACGCCCGATACAGCCGAACTCGAGATCGCCGAAGGCGTTCACGACATCGAGGTACACTATTGCCAGGAAGACGGGGCGTCCGCCCTGACCGTGGCGTGGCAGAAGATTGATTGACCGCGCACCGTGGAGGTGGGCCCTGCCGTGGACCCTGCGCCGGCCGGTCCGGTGTCCCGCCTTGCGGATCGTGGTGCGGCAGGGCGCCGCCTACCGGCTGACCCGCACGCCGCGCTTCAACACCGCCGGCGGCGCCGGGCGCGTGCGGAACGCCTCGTGCATGGAGTCTACCGGCAAAACCACCAGGTCCGCCCGGCACCCCGGCTCCAGCCCGTACCGGGACAGCCGCAGCGTGCGCGCCGCATTGGCGGTGATGATGTCCGCCACGCGCTCGATCTGCGCGGCCGTGGACAGATGATCGGCGTGGATCAGCAGGTGCCCCACCTCCAGCAGGCTGCCCGTGCCCAGGGGATAGAACGGGTCGCGGATGCAGTCCTGACCGGCCGACACGTTCACGCCGGCCGCCAGCAGCTCGCGCACCCGCGTCAGCCCGCGCCGCTTCGGATACCGGTCGAACCGCCCCTGCAGGTGCAGGTTCACGCCGGGGTTGGTCACCACGTTCACCTCGGCGGCGGCCAGCAGGCGGATGACCTTCGCGGCGTGGACGTTGTCGTAACTGGACAGCGCGCAGACGTGCGATGCGGTCACGCGGCCCTTCCAGCCGCGATCGATCGTTCGGGCCGCCAGCACTTCTGTGCAGCGCGAGTTCGGGTCGTCCGTCTCGTCGATGTGGCAGTCGATGTCGCGGTCGAACTCCTCGGCCAGGTCAAAGAGCAGGTCGATGTGTTGCCGGCTGTCGTCGTCCGTCCGCTCGTTGTGGGCGATGCCGCCCACCATGTCGCAGCCCATCCGGAGGGTCTCGCGCATCACGTCGAGCACGCCGGGGTCCTGCAGGATTCCGTCCTGCGGAAACGCGACGATTTGGATGTCGACGAGGTCCCGCGTCTGCTCGCGTGCGGCCAGCACGCCCTCACACAGCCGCAGCCCGGCCGACGTGCCCACGTCCACGTGCGTGCGGATGAAGCCCGTGCCGAACGACACTTCCTCGCGGATGGCCCGGATCGCCCGGTCGCGGACGTTGTCGGGCGTCAGCTCGCGCTTCACCTGCTCCCAGTGGCGGATGGCCTCCGCCAGCGTGCCGCTCTCGTTCGGCGGCACCAGGTCCAGCGAATACGCCAGGTCCAGGTGCAGGTGCGAGTCGATGAACGACGGCATCACCAGCATGCCGCCCGCGTCGATTTCGGCCGGCCCCGCCGGCCGACCGGAAGCCGGCTCGACCCGCTCAATCCGCCCGTCCGCGGTGAGGGCAAGGTCAAAAAGCCCCTCCCTTCCCCGCATCCGTGCGTTTCGAACGCTCTGAATCCGCTCCATGGCCGGCTTCCCGCGGACACTGAATGCCGTGCATTCGTCGCTTCAAGGCCTTCACGGCCGGTACCATGATCAACGCCGTAACCAGCGCCAGCGCACCAAAAATCATGAAGTACTTTGTGGGCGTCATCTTGCCCCAATAGCCTCCGATGGTGTGCGCCGCGAAGTTGGCGATTCCACCGGTCGTGACAAACCACAGCCCCATGAACAGCCCCACGTGCTTGGCCGGGGCCATCTTCGTCACCAACGACAGGCCAACCGGCGAGAGGCACAGCTCGGACATGGTGCAGGTCAGGTAGAACAGGACGAGCCACAGCACGCTGACCTTCAGCACGGAGGAATCGACGTAAATTTTGTTGACAGCCGTCCGAAATTCGGGCTCGGCGCCGCCTGCGTACAACGCCAGCTTGTCCCGCTCCGAAAGTGTCTGTCCCACCCGGATCGTCCGCGTGGGCGCGTCCCACGTCACTTTTTCCGGCAGTGTGACGTTCCATTCGGGTGCCGGGAGATCGGCCGGCAGGGCCGCGCTGACTTCCCACGACAAGTATGGGTCGGGAGATTCTCCGCGCTTCCTGGCATCCCGTGCATCGGCCAGCGATTGTGCGTGGCGCTTCTCCACATTGTCGAGCAACTGCTTGATCGCCGTTCTGTGTGCCGAAGGTGCCGACTGCCCCAGCAGCCGCAGCCAGTCAAGATCGCTCAGGACTCCTTCCATGAGAAGCTTGCCCGCCGATGAATCATATCGCAGACGCTTGTTACCGTAGTACTCTCGCTTCGGAGCCGCATTATCGCTCTTCGTCTCCTTCTTCTGTTCGTCCGACTCCTCAAGCGTGTACAGGCGCTGCTTCCCATCCATCTCCACTGTGGTCGGCAACGAGTTCAGTGGCACGCTGGTTGGGGCGTTCTCGCGCGCCGCCGCAACCAACATGACGACATACGCAAGCGTCATGCCAAACATGGCGATGGTCATTTTCGCGGGCGTCGAGGGCTGTTTCTTCCGGCGATCGAGCCATATCCAGAATCCCGCGAACACCCCGCCTAGCGTTACGACAAAGAGCGGGTTGACCGATTGCAGAAACTCTGCCCCCATCTGCCAGTCTCTCCAGGTGCGCTGGGTCTCACCCTCGGCCAGCGACCCGGGCCGCGTTGTGGCGGACAGCGGTAAAGGCTGTGTTGAGGCAGCCGGCGAGTCCGGTTGGGTTGTGGTTAACGCCCGCGCGGCATGGCCTGAGCCAGGCACCCCCTCCGGTTGGACCGAGGCGGGCGGCGCCCCCGCGCGAAACACGTGGAGATTCGTGTTCTTGTCCGCCCAGACGGTCATTACGTTGGCCGCCTGCTCGAACGCCATCCAGAACACCAGGGCGAACGCGAAGACCACGAACAGGACGATGATCCGGTCCCGCGTGATATGCCGCGGGACATGCTCCCCGGAGTGAGCGTTGCTGTTTTCAAGTAGGGGTGCCGCCGCGGCGGCCGCGGTTTCGCGCTCCACCGTCCGCATCCCGAACAGGTACACGATGAGTCCGAAGGCCATGCCTACGCCGGCTGCGGCGAAGCCGTAGTGGAAGCCGTAGGTCAGCCGCAGCCATCCGCACACCAGCGGGCCGATGAACGCGCCGAGGTTGATCCCCATGTAGAAGATGGTGAATGCCGCATCCCGGCGGTGGTCCCCACGCGGATACAACGAGCCAACCTGCGTGGAAATGTTGGGCTTGAGCAACCCGCATCCTACGATCAGGAATCCCAGCCCGGAATAGAAGAACGGCAGCGGCTCAAACGCGAGCAGAAAATGCCCGATGCACATGAGCACGCCGCCGATGACCACCGACCACCGCGCCCCAAGCACCTTGTCTGCGAGAATCCCACCCAGCGCCGGCGTGAAATAGACCAAGCCAGCGTACCAAGCCATGACATCGGACGATTTCTCCTGGTTCCAGACCAGGTAGTTGATCATGTACAGGACGAGCAGGGCTTTCATGCCGTAAAAGCTCATCCGCTCCCACATTTCCGTCATGAACAGGACGTACAGCCCACGGGGATGTCCGAACATGGAATGGTGCCCTCCGGTTCAGGAGTCCAATTGTTCGGCGAAGGATACACGCAAGACCGGCACGCTGCCATTCCCGACTGCCCCGGCCGGGCCAACGGCCCCGGTCCACCCAACCCCCATGCCCCAGCTCCCAAACCGGCTCCGCCAGTACTGGCAACCGCCAAACGAGCGTCCCCCCGGCCTCGATCGCCCCACGACGAGACCCGCCCCTGACCTGTGATTCCCGACGGCGGGTCCAGCTAGATTCGCGCACAACATCTGAAGAGAAGGACTCATACACCCCAAACTTCCCAGATTCACTAAACAGATCTCACAGGCACGACCGATAACGTTATTCGCGGGACGAGTTCGGCCGGCTGGGTGCCGGCCCAAACCAACGAGGGAGGCGAAGCCATGAAGGCGCGGTGGAAGACTGGGTGGAAGATGATTCTCGCGTTGCCGCTTTGCGGGGCCTACGGCATGCAAGGCTGTACGGCCGACATGATGCGAGAAGCGGCGAACGCACTCGAAGACCAGGCACGCGAAATCGACGGCGAAGACAGAGAAGCCGAGTTCGGCGAGTGGCTGGCGGACGAAATCCGGGACTGGTGATCGTCGCCTGCGCGACGGACCGCCCGTGGCCCACGACAATCTGGTCGATCCGGGGTCGAGAGAGAGCAGGGAGGCTCCTTTCGCCTCCGGACGCCTGAAACTGACACTGAGGGAAGCACCCCCTTGCACAAGCCCCCGGTCCGCGCCACCGGGGGCTTACTCTGCGCACACACGTGCTCGTTCCTCCATCCGCCGGCGCGGCCTCCCCTTGACCACGGCAAATCCAGTGCTAACGTCTTGGCATCATGGCGCTTGTCGTCCGAAACCTCACGCTCGATCTGAGCAGCCCGGAGGAGGCTCTGCCGGAACTGGCCGCCCGACGGCTGAAGGTGCCCCCCAACGCCATTCGTGAGTGGCACCCCGTCCGCCGGTCCGTCGACGCCCGCGAGCGTGACAACATCTGCCTCGTCTATCACGTTGAACTGACGCTGGACGGAGGGGCCGTCGCGGAGCGTTCGGCCCTGCGCCGCACCCATGGCCGGAACGTCGACGCCGTGAAGCCCCGGCGGCGCCACGATCCCACGCCGGGCACCAAATCCCTGCCGCATCGGCCCGTCATCGTCGGGTTCGGGCCGGCCGGCATGTTCGCCGCCCTGCGCCTGGCCGAGTTCGGGTACCAGCCCATCGTGCTGGAGCGCGGTCGGCCGGTGCGTCAGCGTCATCGAGACGTGCTTCGCGATTACTACCGCCGGCGGGAGTTCAACTCCGAGTCCAATCTCCTGTTCGGCGAGGGCGGCGCCGGCACCTACAGCGACGGCAAGCTCTACACACGCGTGTCGGACCCGCTCGTGCGGGAGGTGATGGAGCTGCTGGTGCGGGACGGGGCAAACCCGGACATCCTGGTCGATTCGCGCCCACACGTCGGCAGTGACAAGCTGCCGCGCATCTGCTGGAACATCCGCAACCGCATCGAGCGGCTCGGCGGCGAGATCCGGTTCGAGAGCCGGCTCGATGACATTGCCGTGGGCGACGAGGGCATCGAGGCGCTGGTGGTGAACGGGCGGCGGCTGGAGGCCCGCAGCGTCATTCTGGCCATCGGGCACTCCGCGCGCGACACGATTCGGATGCTCGCCGGTCACGGCGTCCGCATGGAGGCGAAGCCCTTCCAGTTTGGCGTGCGGATTGAGCACCCGCAGGATGTGGTCGACCGCTGGCAATACGGAACGCTGGCCGGTCACGACCGGCTGCCTCCGGCCGAGTATCACCTGGTGGCCAGGGGCGCCGCCGGGCGGTATGGCGACCTGTTCAGCTTCTGCATGTGCCCGGGCGGGCAGATTCTGCCGACGAACGAATCTCCCGGTCTGATCGCGACGAACGGGGCCAGCAAGTCGCGCCGCGGCGGTCCGATGGCGAACTCCGGGCTGGTCATCACGCTGGGGCCGGACGTGATCGACGCCGACCCGCTCTACGGGCTGGACTTTCTGGAGCGGTGGGAGCGGCTCGCCTTTCAGTGTACGAACGGGAGTTATGCGGCGCCGGCCCAGCGGGCGAGCGATTTCCTGGACCGCCGCGATTCGAACGGCACGTTCGAGACGACGTATCCGTTCGGCCTGGCGTGGCGTTCCATCCGGCAGGTCGTCCCGCCGGAGGTGTCCGACGCGCTGGACCGCGGCTTGCGGATGCTGGACGGCCGGCTGCCGGGCTTCGGCGGCGACGAAAGCATCCTCACCGGCCCGGAGACGCGGGCGAGCAGTCCGGTGCGCATCGTGCGTGATCCCCTGTTGCGCCAATCTCCCACGTACGCCGGCCTCTACCCCTGCGGCGAAGGCGCCGGCTACGCCGGCGGCATCATCAGCGCCGCCGTTGACGGCATCAAATCCGCCGATTCCATCATCAACGAGTACGCGCCGCTGGCACGTGCCACTGCTTCTCGAGCAGTGGACGTCCGGCCTTCTTCCGCCCCTGGCCAACGCGGTAGAATGCGTGCAACAGACGACCCGGGATGCGGCGATGACAAGTGTCTCTGGTGATTTCACTCAGATCGTCTGCCAACTTCGCGATCATGGCTCGATCCTGATTCCCCTGGCCGATCGATCGGGTATGAAATGGACTATACAGCAACGCATGGCGAGGGCGTAGGCAAGAAGTGAGCCGCCGATCCCCAATCTGGCGAAGCAGGTGGTTCCGGTTCCTGATACACCTTTTCATCGGTGGTGTGATCGGGGGGGCCGCAATTGTGATTCCAGTGGGTGTGAGTGTGGGCGACGGTGCCCGATGGGAAATAATCGTGGCGGCTTGTGGAGAATACGTTGCCTGGGGTCCGGAACCGCCATCTACTTCCTATTCAGACCCCTATGTTTACGAGCGTGGCGTTCACTTTCGACACGGGGACCAGCCGGAGTTCACGCGGTGGTTCTACAGATGGACTGATATGAATCAGCACGGCCTGGTTATCCCAAGTTGGCCTCTGGTCGTGCCAGTGATCGTCTGGTGGGCCGTACGGCGGGCGCGACGCTACCGACCGCCCGGAACAAACACCTGCACCCAGTGCGGCTACGATCTGACGGGCAACGTCACCGGCCGGTGCCCGGAATGTGGAAGGGCCATACCACCATAGGCTCCGTGTCCGGGCTCTCCGAGGGTATGCGTCCCGGTGCGCGTCGGATCCCACGTACCCCAACAATCCGCAATCCGAGATCCACAATCCGCAATTACCCCCCCAATCGACAATCGACAATCCTGCTCAATCGACAATTCCCCCCGGCCCGATCCACGCCGGCCAGGCCGGGTCCGCGTGCAGCCGCGCGTGTAGAACCTCCGCGAACCGGTAGTGGATGAAGACGAACACGCCCGTGCCCTTGCACGCATCCAGCGCGGATTGCGCTTCCGTTCGATGGCCCCGGCCAAGCTCGCGCATCGCGATCAGCGACGTCATCGTGCAACGCACGCCGGGTGTCACGCCGGGCATGCCCAGCAGCGTCTCCGCGTCGATCCGGCCGGTCATGTAGTCCAGGCACGGGCGGGCGAACGGATCATCGCCCGGATCGGGCTGACCGCTGTCCAGCCGCTGCCGCACGTCATCCAGCGCGGCTGCCGCAGCGGCGGAGTCACCCAGCAGTTCGGCCACACCGGCCGCGATGAGGACGGCGGTGGTGTTGGTGCGGTGCTGGAGCAGGGTCTCGCGGCAGGTGGCGCGAGCCTCGTCCAACCGACCGACCTCCGCGAGCAGGATGGCGCGCTGGAGAGACAGCGGGTAGAAGCTCGGCATTTCCGCGCAGGCCGGCGTGATCTCCGACAAGGCGGTCTGCACGTCGCCCGCCTCGTGCAACGCAATGACGCGGTGGTGAACGAACCCCGGGTGCTCGGTGCCGGCGGCCGCTCGGTCCAGCTCAATCGCCCGGGCCAGGTCTTCCGCGGCGTTCGCGTAATCGCCTACGTATCGTCGATAGATGCCTCGGCGCCCGTAGACATCCGCCTGCTGATCGCCGCCCATCTGAAGGGCCCGGTCCAAGTCGTCCCGACATCGATCCAGCCACTTGGCCGGGTATTCCCGCAGGTCCGGCTGCGTCGCGGCGTACGCGGCGGCAAAGAGGTAGCCCGTGGCCCGGGCGGCGTAGGCCCGGGCGGATTTCGGCCGGAAGACCACCCACGCGTCGAAGTCGTCCAGCATGGGCTGGAGGGCCGCGTGGTCGCCGTCGATCAGCAGCCGCTGACGCCGAAAGGTCGCCCGGGCCTCAATGGCCGGTGTGAAGTCCGCCTGGAGGTCCAGTGCCCGGTCGTAGCAGGCCACCGGGTCCGCGCCGTCCAGGTGCGTCAGGGCGTGGCCGCGAAGCAGCCAGCCCAGGGCGGTTTGGATGCGTGGCTCGTCATGTCGGCGCAGGAATCGCAGGCCATTCACGTCGTCGGTCATCTCGAAGTAGGCGAATGCCAGGCCCTGGCACGCTTCGACGTGGTTCGGGCTGCGGCGCAGGGCCTCGGTGAGCGGTTCGATGGCGCGCTGCGGCTGCGCGGTCAGCAGGGGGATCAGGCCGCGGTAGAGATACAGCTCTGCCGTATGCACACCCAGGGCGTCGGCGCGGTCCAGGTGTCTGGCGGCCTCGGAGGGATTGCAGTCAAAGAGCATGGCCGCCAGCCCGTCCTGAAGGCTGCGTTGTCCCTCTGCCTGCCGCATCTGCGTGCGGAGGACGATCGACGTTATCAGGAGGGCCAGCACCAGGAGGGCGGCGGCGACGTGGACGCGGTGTCGCCGCACGAACCGGCCGATCTTCACGTACAGCGGCGTGCGACGGGCCAGGATCGGCTCGCCGGCCAGGAACCGCCGGCAGTCCTCCGCCACGTCGGCGGCCCGGGCATAGCGGTGGTCCGGGTCCTTCTGCATGCACTTGCCGACGATGGTTTCCAGGTCGCGGGGAATGGCCGGGTTGATCTGGCCCAGCGGCTTGGGATCGGAGAATGCGATGCGGGTCAGGACGGCCTCACGCGAATCTCCGTCAAAGGCCGGTCGCAGGGCGAGCAGTTCGTACAGGGCGGCCCCGAGGGAGTAGATGTCCGTCCGTCCGTCGAGCTGGACGCGACCCCCGCGGGCCTGCTCCGGCGACATGTATCGCGCGGTGCCGATGACGTCGCCGGTGAGGGTGATGGTCAGGCGTGCGTCCGCCCGGGCCAGTCCGAAGTCGGTGATCCAGACGTTGTCGCGTGCGTCGAGCAGCAGGTTCGACGGCTTGACGTCGCGGTGGATGATGCCCTCGCGATGGGCGTACTCCAGGGCGTCGGCCACCTGCTGCCCCCACCGCGCCACGCGGCGGAAGTAGTCGTGGCCGGGCCGCGTGCCTTCGGCGGCCAGACGTCGCAGGTGGTCGGAGAGCGACCGGCCTTCGATATACTGCATCACGTAGTAGCGGATGCCCTGTTCCTCGCCGACGGCGTGCACGGGCACGATGTTGGTGTGGTGCAGGCGGCCGGCCGTCTCGGCCTCGCGAACGAACCGTTCCGGGGCGTTGGGCGAGAGCAGGGCACCCGGCGGCAGGACCTTCAGTGCGACGCGTCGGTGGAGGGAGGTCTGAACAGCCTCGTAGACGACGCCCATGCCGCCGCGGCCGACCTCCCGCACGATGCGGTACTCGCCGAGCATCTGGCCGGATTCGATCTTGCCCGCGTTCAGCGAGCGGCTGGTGGCCTCGACGAATTCGAGGGTTTTGAAGACGCCGCGCAAGGCGTCGGCCAGAGACGGGTGTTCGCGAATGTAGCGATCCTGGTCCGGGCTTCCGCCCTGGGCCAGTTCATCCAGGTACTCGTCGAGAACGGTCTCGAGCGAGTCGGCCGGGGCCGCCGGTGAGGGCGGGTCGGTCAGGGGTGCGTTGGGATCGGACGGCTCAGATGGCATCACCCAGCAGCTCCCGCAGACGGATCAGCGCCCGCACGCACAGGCTGCGAACGGCGCGCTCCGACCGGTCCATCTTCGCGGCTGCCTCGGCGACATTCAACTGATGGAAATACCGCAGGGAGATCGCTTCGCGCTGATCGGCGCTGAGTTGATCCAGGGCCTGCTTGAGCAGGCGCTCCCGCTCGGCGAGGTCCACGGCGCCGCTGGGGCTGGTGGACGTAGCGGCCAAGGCCTCGAACAGGCGCGTCATGGACGCGTCGCGTCCCAGGTCGCCCGCCCGCACTTCGCGCCCGCGTTTGAGGGTCTGGAACGCCCGCCGGTCCGCGTCGCAGATGCGATGCACGGCGATCCGCCGCAGCCACGCGAAGAAGCTGTCATGCCCGCGATCGACGAATTGATCGATGCTGCCCAACGCGTCCAGGTAGACCTGCTGCATGATGTCCTGCGACTCGAGCCGCTGGCGGAGCTTGTCGCCGAGTTCCGCCCGCACGGACTCCAGAAGTCGCCGGCTGTGCATATCCAGCAATTGGCTCAGGGCGGCTTCATCCCGGGCCCGGGCCCGGTCAATCAGACGGCGAAGGTCAGAGGAATCGTCGGTCGGCACGATGGCACCTCCCGCCTCTTCAGCGGCTTTGCGGTGGCCGCGCTTCGGAGCCGGCGGCCCGCCCGGCGATCTCCCGGTCCCTGGTCCTCGGGCGGTTCGCAAAACAAGGGGGGCCGGGTGGGGTGTTCGCCCTGGCCCGGCCCCGGATTCTTTTAGATCGAGTGCCGCTCCCTACCGGCCGCGCGACCGGTAGCAGTCGCGGCAGTAAGATCGGAAGAGCACACGTCTGAACTCCAGTCACCGCTCATTATC
>CAZBFW010000066.1:0-10193 GCA_964491135.1 uncultured Phycisphaeraceae bacterium
CTGGAGCACGGGAGACGGCCCCGGCGTCGTGTTGAACAGCGGCACGGGGCGGTAGCCGCGGTCGGCCAGCGCCAGTCCGGCGCGGACGGATTCCGCGCCGGGCAGGTCGAGGATCAGGGCGGTTGTTCCGTCGGCGGGCGGCAGAATGGTCCAATCCGAAGGTTCCCCGCCGGGCAGCTCGGCCGCGTGCCAGGCCGCTCGGGGCAGATGTGCGAAAAGCACCGGTTTGGCCCAGGGGGACCAGCGTCCGTCCAGCGGCGCCCAGGCCTCAAAGAGTGCGGCTTCATCGATTGGCGAGAGTGCATTCATCGGCTGGTTGCTCCGCTGTAGGGCATGCGTTTCCGGCCAGTATGGCGGCCTCCTGCGCTCGCCCGTCGATGAGGGGGGTTCGAGACAAGCGGCCGTATGCGCCGGCGCACCGACCGTTCACGACGAAGACCCCGAGGCAGGGGTATCGCGGTCCGTCCGGCGTGTGGACCGGGACGAGGTCGAAGCGGCGCTGGACGACCCACTGGCCGGGATGCCAGCGCGCGGACGTGCTCATGCGGTGGTGATCGGCAGGGCTGGTGACACCAGGAATGGCAACGTCTTCTCCGACGCGGCCCATGGCGTGCTTCAGCACCCAATCCGCGCGGCGCTGCCAGGCGATGCGGCGCGGATCGCGAGTTTCCGGCAGCAGCGACCGCCAGGTCGGCAGCGGCGTCTGCAGCCGGTCCCACACCAGCGGAAATCGCTTGGTCTGAGTCAACAGGGCTGTCGGGGGATTACACTGGGGCGTGGATGTTCGGAAAAAGCCCGTCCACGCGGCCGAGCGCGGCAGGTTCGCAAGCCACTCGGCGGGGAAGAAGCGAAAGATGACGTCTGCGGGTGTCGGTCGGGCCAGCCAGACACATGTCAGGACGGCCCGGCCATCGGTCCAGCACAGGTTGGTCGGGCTGACCAAATGTCCGTTCACGCCGCGCCGGGCGAGGCCGCGTGCGAGGGAGTCCGCCACCTGTCGATCGTCGGTGTAGGCGGTGGCGTGTACGAGGGCGACGTGATGGGGGTTTGGCGCGGCGGCCAGCAGAGCGTCGAGCAATGCTGTTGCGGGATCGCCGGTCGGTGCTGCCTCGCTGCCGGCCGCCGCCACAAGTGCTGCGACTCCGGATGCTTCGATCAGCCCGCCGGGCACGTCTGTGTTGGCCTCGGAAATCCGCCAGCCGTCGGGGGTGGGGTGAAAATCAAACCGCGCGTAGCGCGGCCAGATGTCGGCGTCACGATCGGCGCCGGCGCGCAGTGCTCGGCGGATCGCACGCGGCAGGCCGAGTTGGGCGTGCAGTTCCGGTCTCAGGTGGAGCTCTCGCTCGGCGGCGCGAGCCTCTGCGTCAAGCCGCTCCGCAAGGCGGGCGAGTTCTCGCCAGGTGCCGTGTGAGACGAGGATCGGGAAGCGGGCGAGGACGGAGGTGTCTTCGACCTGCGGATCCCACTTTCCGCATTCGAAGATGGCACGGCGGCGCAGGGCGGCGTATTCGGCGGCAGGCAGGGCCGGCCCACATGCCAGCGGCGCGTTCATGGCAGGCTCCCCACGGATGCCACGTACGCGGCCGATCCGCCCAGATAGAACAGTGCCGGAATGACGCCGGCGAGCATCGGGTCGCCGTGCGGGCGATCGGGCGACAGTCTGGCGATCTGGCTGATCAACACCTCGGCGGCGGCCACCGCGACGACCGGCCAGCTCATTTGCACGAAGTCCGCCACGGTGGCCCCGGCGGACACCCAGTCGCCCGCGACGGCTCGACCAAGGATGAGCCCCCATGCCGTCAGCACGGCTCCCAGACGAAGCCCGGAGGCGATGTCGCGGTTGATGGTGACACGATCGGTCAGCCCCGTCACGGCGTCGACCGCCATCCAGAGGAGGATCAGCGCGGCGCCGGCCAGGGCGGCGCTGAACAGCACGACCCACCATCCCGGTCCGTTGCCGATGTTGCCGCCGGCGTAGGAGAAGGTTATGCCCAGCATGTAGCCGGACAGAGCGATCCCCGCGGCGGTGTTGCGGCGTTCGACGATGTCCTGTCGTGCGTAGAGACCGTACCAGACGGAGAACCGCTGCAGAATGCCCAGCCAGGCGATTCCGAGCAGCAGGTACATGGCGATGTACTTCGGGTCGTCCGTGACGTCATCGGCGGCGGCGTGGCGCAGCACGATGAACAGGAACGCGCCGCAAGCGACGGGCGTCAGCCAGAGCGGCCATCGCCGACCGATCGGGCAGACCAGCGGCGGCGCCCGGAAGGCGGTGAGCAGCCAGGCGATCGCAAAGAACAGCGTTGCGGCCGCCGAGACGCACAGCACGACTATCTCATCGCCGGACATGGATTCCTCCGCGTTGTTGTCCGGCGACATTATCCGCCGTTGCCGATCCAATGAAAGGGCGGTGAGACCAGCTGTCTTACCGATTGCCAAAGGGCATTCACGCAGCCTCAGCGGATGGGCCAGGCGAAATCCGGAATGGCGGCCCAGCGTTCCCGCGACCAGAGGTCGCCGGAGACCACGAGTTTCGTCTGGTCGTGTCGCCGGCGGGCCTCGGGGTCAGTCCACCGGGCGTTGCGAGCCATCTGCTGAGCGTCTTCGGCGAGTGAGGGGTCGAGGTTGCCCAGGCGCTCTTGCCAATCGGCCAGCAGATTCACGGCTCCGAGGGACTCCAGGTACCCCGCGGGCACATCGTATTCGAGGTGCCCGATCCGCGATCCCGGATCCGGCGGACAACGGGCTACGAAGGCGTCCGTCAGGCCGAAGCGATCGACGACGTGCACGTCCGGCCCCGCGTGGTATGCGAGCAGACCGGCGGATCGCACGAATACCGTGATCGGCCCATGCGTGCGGGCGTACGCATTCGCCAAGTGCCCGGCGCGAGGCCATTCTCGAACGTAACTCCGCGAATAGTGTTCCGGCTCGCGAAAACGCGAGGCGGTCCGCGGCGCCGCATACCATTCGTACTCGTCGGCGATGCCGGTTTCCTTCTCCCACCAGGCTGCTCGAGGCACGAGGTCGGAGAGGGCGACACCGGCGGTCAAAGGAATGAGCAGGCAGGCGAACCTCCATGAGAGTCGAACGGCTCGACGCGAGGCAAGGAAGGCCGACGCGTACGTGACCACACCGAGGCAAACGACCAGGACGGCCGCGTCCGGCCAGGTCGGATGAAATCGTCCCACGGCAGCCAGCGCGTACAGGCTGAGCACGAGGGCGGCCGTGACAAAGACCCGCGATCCCCGCGGGCGGTATTCGCTTCTGAAAAAGACGCGGAGGCCGAACAGGAACACGCCGATCAGCACGGTTGCCGTGGCCGCCGTCCAGATCGGCGTGTAATAGGCCTGGTCTTGGATGCGCAGGAGACCGTCTTTCAGGGCTATGGGCCGCGTGAGCAGGCCGGCTTCGCTCAAACAGATCGCAAGCCCCGTGATCGTCAGGGCCAGCAGACAGGCCCGTGCAAGGTCCCGATCCGGCAGAAGCCGACCGAGGATGTGCTGACCCAGCAGCACGCCTGCCACCAGAGTGACACCGAGGAAACGGCCACGCATGAAGTCGCCGCCCATGTGCACGACATAACCCACATGCAGAACGATTGCCAACGTCAGACACAGCAGCATTCCTGCGCCCCGCCTTCGGGCGAGCAGGTCGCGAATGCAGATCGCCATCGCGCCAAGAACGGCCAGGACGCCGAACGCCGTCTGGAATGGTTCGTAATGCGCGTAATCGCTCAGGTACAGAAGTCCCCTGTGCCACAGCAGCGCCTGCGCGAGTCCCGCCTTCGCATACGCGGTGTTCGGAAACGGCGTCCCGTAGTACACGGTTGCGAACCCGTACCAGGAGACGAGCAAGGCGCCTGCCGGGGCCAACCGCAGCAGCCCGCCGAGCTTGTGACGGCGCAAGGCCACGACCAGCAGGCCCAGCACGGGAAGGGCGCACAGGAAGACGTGATCCGGGCGGTTCAGCACGAGCAGGGCACCCAGCACGGCGGGACCCACCAGGGGAATCGGCCGGTCCTGCTCAATGGCCCTGAGCAGCCAACCCCACAGCAGCGCAACCAGAAGGTGCGAAAAGATCGGCTCCAGGCCCGAGGTCTGGTACTCCACGAACGTATGGGAACCCAGCAGAAGCAGGGCGACCAACAGCAGTCTCACCGCCGGCTGGTGGCTCCCGCGCAGGAACAGCCCGACCGCGCTAAGCAACGCGCCCGTCGAGGCAATCCCCATCGCCACGGCCACCGCGTACACGTTGGCGACCGTTGCTCCTGCCAGCAGCAGCAGGAACCACAACGGATGCGTGAACGCCTGGACGCGTTCCCCGACGTTGAATACCGGCCCATGCCCGGCCAGGCAGTTGGCGACATGGCGGAACGTGAAGAATGCGTCATCCCCTACCCAGGCTCGCCAGTACGCAAACCCGACGCCCGCGGAGGCGATCACGAGTACCGTCCAGCCGTAGTCTGGAGAGGCCGCCGGTGTGCTGCACGCGGGCGACTCCGTCGCCCCTTCGGTTGACGGGTGTCCGGCGGGCGCAGGGGCAGGATCGTCTGCGGATGGCACCCGTGAGCTTGTCTGGGAGTCGGAAGCCACGTGCGTCAAGACTCCGTCGTATGCTCTGCGAATCCGCTCCTCAGCCGATTCGCCCCCTCCAGGCGTGTGCACGACTGGAACGCCGACGCCGGTACGCTCGTCTCCGCTGCCCGCGGCTCAGCGGATCGGCCAGGCGAAATCCAGGATAGCGGGCCAGCGTTCCCGCGCCCAGAGATTGCCGGAGAGCACGAGTTTCGTCTGGTCGTAGCGCCGGCGGGCCTCGGGATCAGCCCATTGCGCGTTTCGGGCCATTTCGCGGGCGTCCTGCGCGAGGGAAGGGTCGAGATTATGCATGCGCTCTTGCCAATCGGGCAGCAGATTCACCGCTCCGAGGGACTCCAGGTACCCTGTTGGAATCTCGTATTCGAGGTGTCCGATGCGCGACGTCGGGTTCGGCGTGCAGCGGGCTACGAACGCGTCGGTCAGACCGAAGCAGTCGACCACATGCACATCCGGGCCGGCATGGTATCCGATCTGGCCGGCCGGCCCGACGCAGAGCGTGATCGGCCCGTGCGCGCCGGCGTACGCCTTGGCCAACTGCCCCTCTCGAGCCCATTCACGGAACCGGCTGCCCGGATACGTGCCAGGCTCCCGGAAGCGCGGAGCGGTTCGCGGCCCCGCGTACCATAGATACTCGTCGGCGATGCCGGGATCCTTCGCGCAGGAGGCGGTTCGAGGCCGGATGCCGGAAAGGGTGCCGCCGGCGGCCAGAAGGATCACCAGGCAGGCGGGCCCGGACGACCATCGAACGGCGCGACGCGACGCGAGGAGTGCCAGGGCGTAGGTGACGGCACCCATGCAGATCACCAGGACAGCCGCACTTGGCCAACGTGATTGAAGCTGTCCGACGACGGCCGATGCGTACAGGCTCAGCGCCAACGCGGCCGTAACGAAGACAAAGAGGCCCCAGGGGTGGCAGTCGCGTCTGGAGAAGACGCTCAGGCCTAGGGCGAACGCCATAGTCAGCGATGCTGCAACAGCGGCAGCCCAGATCGGTGTGTAGTAGACCTGATCGCTTATGCGCAGGAACCCGTCGCTCAACGCGGCGGGCAGTATAACCCAGCCGGGTTCGTTCACACAGATGGCCAGGCCCGTCACGGTGAGCGCCAGCAGGCAGGCGCGTGCAATGTCCCGCTCCGGCAGGAAGCGACCGATGACGTGCTGACCGAGCAGCACGCCGGCAACCAGGGTGACACCGAGAAACCGACCGCGCATGAAGTCGCCGCCCATGTGCACGACATAGGCCACGTGCAGCACGGCGGCCAGAGCCAGGCACAGCAGCATTCCCGCGCCCCGTGTTCGGGCGAGCAGGCCGCGCACGCCGATTGCCGCCGCCAGCAGGACCGCGAGCCCCGCGAACGCCGCGTGAACCGGCTCGCTCTGCGCGTAATCACTCACGTACCCAAGACCCCGGTGCCACAACAGCGCCTGCGCGAGGCCCGCCTTTGCGTACGCGGTATTGGGAAACGGTGTCCCGTAATACACGGTGGCGAACCCGTACCAGGCCACGAGCACAGCGCCTGCCGGTGCCAAACGGAGCAGCCCGCCGAGCCTGTGGCGCCGCAAAGCCACGACCAACAAGCCCACCATGGGAAGGGCGCACAAGACGACGTGATCCGGGCGGTTCAGCATGAGCAGGGCGCCCAGCACGGCGGGACCCACCAGGGGAATCGGCCGGTCTTGCTCAATGGCTCTGAGCAGCCAACCCCACAGCAGCGCAACCAGCAGGTGCGACAACCCGGTCTCCAGGCCGGAGGTCTGGTACTCCACGAACGTGTGGGAACCCAGCAGAAGCAGGGCGACCAGCAGCAGTCTCACCGCCGGCTGGCGGCTCTCGCGCAGGAACAGCCCGACCGCGCCGAGCAGCGCGCCCGTCGCGGCGATGCCCAGGGCCACCACCACCGCATACAGGTCGGCAACGGTTGCTCCTGCCAGCAGCAGCAGGAACCACAACGGATGCGTGAACGCCTGGACGCGCTCCCCGACGTTGAATACCGGCCCATGTCCGGCCAGGCAGTTGGCCACATGGCGGAACGTGATGAAGGCGTCGTCAGACACCCAGGCCCGCCAATACGCGAACCCCGCGCCCGCTCCCATCACCAGCAGCACAATCCAGCCGTAGCCGGAGGGTGCTACCGGGGCGTGCGTCGTGGGCGACTCGGATGCCGGCGCAGCGGAAGCGTCGTCCGCGGGTGCGGCTGCAACGTCGCTCGCGGAGGGCGCAGTGTCTGTCCCGGGGTTGGAAGCCATGTGCGTCAAGGCTCCGTCGTTTCGATGCGCAGACCTGTCTCTCAGCCGGTTCACGCCAGCAGGCGGTCGGCACACCGACGAATGAGTTTCCAGGTCCGCGGCACGTCTTCCGGGCGGGCACGCAGGTTCCCGATGCATGCCCGCAGAACGTACCGGCCGCGCAGGCGGGTGTGCGAGAGGAACACCGGCCCCGCCGCGTTGATGTCCGCCAACAGTTGTTCGTTGAACCGGTCCTGATCTTCGGGCGATCCGGCCGGAACCGCCCGGAAACAAACGGTGCTGAACGGCACGGGGGCGCAGATCTCGAAGTCCGGGGCGTCCTGGACGTAGCCGGCCAGTTCCCGGGCCATGGCGCAGTGCCCGCGGATGCGAGCCTGCAGCCCCTGAACGCCGAACGTGCGGATGACCAGCCAGACCTTCAGCGCCCGGAACCGCCGCCCAAGCTGCACGCCGTAATCCATCAGGTTGGTTACGCCCGCCTCCGACGTCCGCAGATACTCCGGCACCAGCGAGAACGCGTCGCGGAGCTGCTTCGGATCGCGAACCAGCAGAATCGAGCAGTCCACCGGCACGCACAGCCACTTGTGCGGGTTGAAAACGATGGAATCGGCCTGCTCAATTCCCTCCATCCATGCGCGATACTCCGGGCAGATGGCGGCGCTGCCGGCATAAGCCGCATCCACGTGCAGCCAGAGATTCTCGCGCCGGCAGATCTCCACGATCGGCGGCAGGGGGTCGATGCTGGTGGTTGACGTGGTTCCCACGGTGGCCACCGCGGCCATCGGCATGCGTCCGGCCGCCCGGTCCCGGGCGATCGCTTCCGCCAGGGCGTCCGGCCTCATGCGGAATGCGTCATCGGCGGGAATGTGACGGACGTTGTCCAGGCCGACGCCCAGAGTGATGGCCGCCTTCTCGATGGACGAGTGGGCGTGCTCGCTCGCGTAGATCACCAGGGCGGGCAGATCGGGCCGGCCGGCCATGCCGCGCTGTCGGATGCTCGAGTCTCCCACACGGTGTCGGGCGGCCGCCAGGCTCACCAGGCTGGAGACGGAGGCCGTGTCGTTGATGTGCCCGACGAACTCCGGCGGCAGGCCGATCATCTGGCGCAGCCAGTCACAGACGAGCTCTTCGAGCTCTGTGGCGGCCGGCGCAGTTCGCCACAGCATGGCATTCAGGTTGAGCCCTGCGGAGAGGGCTTCGCCGAGGATGCCCGGCCCGGACCCGGTGACGGCGAAATACGCCATGAAGCCGGGATGGTTCCAGTGGGTGATGTTGGGCTCGATGATCCGCTTGTAGTCGTCCAGGATGGTGTCGATGGGCTCTGCCCGGGCCGGTGGTTCGGCGGGCAGGGCGCTGCGCACGTCCCCGGGGGCGACTTTGGGCAGCACCGGGTAATCCCGCACGTTTTCCAGGTAGTCCGCCACCATGTCGGCCACGCGGTGCATGGCCCGGCGGAACTCCGCGGCGGGCATATCGCCGATCGCGGACGGGTCGGGTCTGGACTGAGGCGAACTCGATTCCATACGTATCTACCAACCTCTATGGCAAGAGAAGCAATCGGCCCGGCGACTCCAGGTACCACACCAACTCCCGCATGAACCGGGCGGCCATGGCGCCGTCTATCACTCGATGATCATAAGACAGGCTCAGCGGCAGCATCAACCGCGGCTCGAACCGGCCGTCCTTCCAGATCGGCGTGGTCCGGCCCCGCCCGACCAGCAGAATGGCCACCTCCGGGTGATTGATGATCGGAGTCGAGTACGTGCCGCCGTATGCCCCCACGTTGCTCACCGTGAAGGTGCCGCCGTGGATGTCTTCCAGGTTGAACCGGCCGGTCTTGACCTTGTCGGCCGCCTCCACCACGGCGTACGCAAGTTCCAGAACGTCCATCTGGTCGACGTTGCGCAGCACGGGCACGATCAGGCCGCGGTCGGTATCCACGGCCACACCCACGGAGATGTACTCTTTGTAGATGATCTGCTCGTTCTCGTCGTCGAAGCTCGCGTTGAAGGACGGGTGGTCCTTCATCACGTGGGCGATGGCCTTCAGGATGAACGGCAGCAGGGTCACCTTCACGGGCGGGTCAAGATCTTCGAATCGCGCGGTTTTGCGGATGCGATCCAGGTCCGTTACGTCGGCATCGTCGCAGTGGGTGACCTGGGGAATGGTCGAGGCCGCCTTGGTCATCTGGCGGGCGATGGCCTTGCGGATCTGGGTGAGCGGCTCGCGCCGGATCGGGCCCCATTTGTCGGCGTCCGCGGTTGCCTTCGACTCCGCTTCGGCCGGCTTCTGCCTGGCGGGCAGCTTCCTGGCGGCGGCTTCGATGTCCGACTTCGTCAATCGTCCGCCGGGGCCGGAGCCCTCGACGCTGTTCAGTTCCACGCCCAGTTCCCGGGCGAGCCTGCGCAGGCCGGGTCCGGCGGCCGTGGAGCGCACGTTGATGGAGCGTGGCGTGAACGGCACGCTTTCCGCTTCTTCCTGCGGCGCCGGTCGCGCCGCTTCCGCCTTGCGGGCCGGTGCCGGCGCCGGCTTGGGCTTGGGTTTCTCGGCCTTGGGTTTGGGTGCAGGGGCGTCGTCCGCGGCAGGTCGGGCGGCGCCGGCGCCCTCGGGCTCCAGCGTCAGGACGGCCGCGCCGACACGGAGTGTGTCTCCCTTGGATACGTGGATCTTCACCACGCGACCGGCGTGCGGACACGGCACGTCCGCGACGGCCTTGTCCGTCTCCATCTCGATGACGCCCTGGCCCGACTGGATGACGTCACCTTCGCCGACCAGCACGGCGACCACGTCGCCGGAGGTCACGTTTTCGCCCAGGTCCGGTAGTTTGAAGTCGATCGGCATCAGCCTGTTCTCGTTTGTGCTTGCGTCTGGGTGACCACGGGTCCCCCGGCCGATTCGCACGTGCCGTGTTGTTTCATCCTACGCAACGATGGGATTCAGTTTGTCCGGGTCCACCCCCAACTCACGGACGGCCTCGGCCACCGTGGCCGTCTCAAGACCGCCGCGCTGGGCAAGCTGATGCAGCGCGGCGATGGCAATACACTCCGCATCCACCTCGAAAAACCGGCGGAGGGAGCGGCGATCCTCACTCCGGCCGAACCCGTCCGTGCCCAGGGCGAACAGCCCGCCCGGTACCCACGGTGCGATCTGCTCCGCGACCAGCTTCACGTAGTCACTGGCGGCGAGGAACGGTCCCTCCTCACCCTCCAGCGTCTCCTCCAGGTAGCTCTTCCGCGGCTTCTGGAGCGGGTGGAGCATGTTCCACCGCCGGGCGGCCACGGCCTCGGTGCGGAGCTGCTTGTAGCTGGTCACGCTCCACACCGTGCTGGAGACGCCGTACCGCTCCGCCAG
>CAZBFW010000066.1:10293-11581 GCA_964491135.1 uncultured Phycisphaeraceae bacterium
TGGATGATGACCGCGATCTCGTACGCGTAGGCCGGGTCGTAGCAGCGCAGGTTCGGTACCGCCGCCGCCAGCAGGTGGCTGTGCCCGTCCTGGTGCTGCAGCCCCTCGCCGGCCAGGGTCGTCCGTCCGGCCGTGCCGCCCATGAGGAAGCCTTTGCAGCGCATGTCGGCGGCGGCCCAGATGAGGTCGCCGATCCGCTGGAACCCGAACATCGAATAGTAGGTGAAGAACGGGATCATGTTGATGCCGTGCGACACGTGGGCGGTGCCGGCGGCGAGGAACGACGACATGGATCCCGCTTCGTTGATGCCTTCTTCGAGGATCTGCCCGTCCTTGGCCTCCTTGTAGTACAGCAGGGTTTCCGAATCGACGGGCTCGTAGAGCTGTCCGACGCTCGAGTAGATCCCGCATTGCCGGAACATGGAATCCATGCCGAACGTGCGGGCCTCATCCGGAATGATGGGCACGACGTACTTGCCGATGTCCTTGTCCCGAACCAGCTTGGCGAGCATCCGCACGAAGGCCATGGTCGTGGACACTTCGCGGTCGCCACTGCCCTCCAAAAACTCCTCGAACACTTCCATCTTCGGCGTGCGGAGCGACGGCGTGGTCGCAGCGCGGTCCGGGACAAAGCCGCCCAGCGCTTTGCGGCGCTCAAGCAGGTATTGCATCTCCCGGCTGTCCGCCGGTGGCCGGTAGAACGGGGCGCGGGCGATCTGGTCGTCGGAGATGGGGATGCCGAACCGCGACCGGAACTCCCGCATTTCCTCCTCGTTCATCTTCTTTTGCTGGTGGGTGATGTTGCGGCCCTCACCCGCCTCGCCCATGCCGTATCCCTTGATGGTTTTGGCGAGTATGACGGTGGGTTGGCCTCTGTGCTCCGCGGCGGCCTTGTACGCGGCGTACACCTTCTCCGGGTCGTGGCCGCCTCGGCGGAGCTTCGCCAGCTTCTCGTCGGACAGCCGCTCCACCAGGGCCTGCAGCTCGGGATGAGCTCCGAAGAAGTGCTCCCGAATGTACGCGCCGGATGCGACGCTGTACTTCTGGTACTGTCCGTCGACCACTTCACCCATCCGCTTGACCAGCAGGCCGGCCGAGTCTTTTTCCAGCAGGGGGTCCCACTCCTCGCCCCAGACCACCTTGATCACGTTCCAGCCGGCGCCGCGGAAGATCGCCTCCAGCTCCTGAATGATCTTGCCGTTGCCGCGAACCGGGCCGTCCAGCCGCTGCAGGTTGCAGTTGATCACGAAAATCAGGTTGTCCAGGCGTTCCCGGGCGGCCAGCGTGA
>CAZBFW010000067.1:0-8410 GCA_964491135.1 uncultured Phycisphaeraceae bacterium
GCTACGTTCTGGACGGCCGGTATTACTGGAACAGCGGCATGTTCGTCTGGCGGGCTGACACGGTTCTCGAGCAGTTGCGGCTGCACCTGCCGGAATGCCGGGACGGCGTGACCCGCATCGCCCGGGCCTGGTCCGGCGGGCAGCGAGACACGACGCTCAAGAGCGTCTATCCGGTGTTGCCGAAGATCTCCATCGATTACGCCGTGCTGGAACGGGCGCCCCGCGTCCTGGTCGTCGAGATGGATTGCTCCTGGGTCGATGTGGGTTCCTGGGCCGCGCTCGAGGCGGTGATTGCACCGGACGCGCATGGAAACGTGCCGGCGGCCGCGCGGGTTCTGCATCTGGACTCGAAGGGCACGATCACCGCCAGCGAAGAGGACCACCTGATCGCGACTCTGGGCGTGGAAGACCTGATCATCGTGCACACGCGGGACGCCACCCTGGTGGCGCAGCGCAGCCAGGCCCAGCGGCTCAAGGAGCTCGTGGCGGCGATCCAGGCCCGGTTCGGCACCACGTATTCCTGACGCCGACGGGGGGCGAAGTCCTCTTTGACGCGCCCGGCCCGAGCGGCGATGATACACGCTGCATCGGACGCGCGGACGGTGCCCGAGGCGGCCGTCGCGCGCGGGTCCCACGGCACAGTCAGGAGGCAGGAATGGCCAGGAAATCGACGCGCAGACCTTCGGCGGTTATCGCAGAGCGCATCAGGCAATGCCGGGCCCACATGGCACGGCACCGGATCGCGGCGTATCTGCTCAGTAACCGGGCGGATCATTTCTACCTGGCCGGCTTCTCTGGCGAGGATTCCGCGCTGCTGATCACGCGAAACCAAGTATGGGTCATCAGCGACGGCCGATTCGAGGAGTCCATCCGGAAGGAATGCCCGTGGGCCAAGGTGACCCTGCGCAAGGGCATGCTCCCGGCCGAGATCGGCTCGGTGTGCCGCAAGCTGCGCCTGCGCAGCCTGGCCATCCAGAGCGATCACCTGACTCTCGATGACCACGCGGCCATCCGCAAGGCGGCCCGGCCCACCCGGCTGGTCAGCGCCCCGCCGCTGGTGAACGGCATGCGGCTGCGAAAGGACAAGGCCGAGCTGCACGTCATGAACCGGGCGATCCGCGTGGCCGAGGAGGCGTTCCAGGCCATGCGACGTTCCATTCGGATCGGCCAGACCGAAACCGAGCTGGCCGCCCGGCTGGAGTACGAGATGGCCCGCCGGGGCTCCACCTCGCCGGCGTTTCCGTCCATCGTGGCGGAAGGTGCCAATGGAGCGTTGCCCCACGCGGTGCCGGGCAAGCGGAAAGTGCGCAAGGGCAGCGCCATTCTGTTCGACTGGGGCGCCACCGTGGGCTTCTACCGCAGCGACTTGACCCGCATGGTGTTCGTGGGTACCATCCCGCCGAAATTCAGGGAGATCTACGGGATCGTCCTGAAAGCCCAGGAGAAAGCCATCCAGGCCATCCGGCCTGGTGAGCGCATGTGCGACGTGGATGCGGTGGCGCGGAACCACATCGTCGGCGCCGGGTACGGACGGCAGTTTGGGCACGGGTTGGGGCATGGCCTGGGTCTCGATGTACACGAGGCCCCGTCCCTCAGTTGGCGGTCCGATCAGAAGCTCGAGCCGGGCATGGTGGTGACGGTGGAGCCGGGCATCTACCTCCCCGGAACGGGCGGCGTGCGAATCGAGGATGACGTGCTGGTCACGCAGACCGGCTTCCGGGTCCTCAGCCGCTTTCCGAAGGATATCGATTCCGCCGTGGCAGGCTAGGCGACCGCCTCCGTTCTGGAGAACCCACATTGTTTGACCTCGATCAGATACGTGAATTGATCCGACTGATGGCGGAAAACGACATCGCGGAAGTCTCCGTCCGCAGCGGCGACGACGCCATCGAGCTCAAGCGGATCGGCTCGCAGGCCGTGGTCCAGACCACGGCGGCGCCGGTGACACCGGCACCCGTCGCGGCGCCGCTTCCCGCCCCGGCCGCCGCCCCGGCCAAGCCGGACGAAAGCCTGCTGCCGATCCTCTCGCCCATGGTGGGGACGTTCTACGCATCCCCGGACCCGAACTCACCCGCGTACGTCACCATCGGCTCCGAGGTAACGGAAGACACCGTGGTCTGCATCGTGGAGGCAATGAAGGTGTTCAACGAGATCAAGGCGGAGGTCCGGGGCACGATCGAAAAGATCCTGGTCTCCAACGCAGACGGCGTGGACTACGGCCAGCCGTTATTCATGGTTCGCAAGCGGTAAAACCGCGGGTGTGCGGCGCGCGCCCGCAGACGGGCGGGACCGATCCGCGGCCCCCGGCGCCGCCGGATCCATCGGCAATCAAGACGAATGTTCAAGCGAATACTGGTCGCCAACCGAGGGGAAATCGCCTTACGCATCCTGCGGGCCTGCCGCGAGATGGGAGTGCCGACGGCCTGCGTGTTCTCGGAGGAGGACCGGGGCTCGGCCTACCTGGACCTGGCGGATCGAACGTACTGCATCGGATCCGCCGCTCCATCCGACAGCTACCTGCGCAGCGACCGCATCATCGCCGCCGCCGAACTGGCCGGGGCGGATGCCATTCACCCGGGGTACGGATTCCTGGCCGAGAACGCCCAGTTCGCGGACAAGTGCCGGGCGTCGCGCGTCGAGTTCATCGGACCGTCCTCGGAGGCCATGCGGCTGCTGGGCAACAAATCGGCCGCCCGGGACCTGGCGAAGAAATCGCGGGTGCCCATCGTCCCGGGCAGCGATGGCCCCGTGGAGGATGACGACACGGCTCGGAAGCTGATCCGCAAGATCGGCCTGCCCGTCATCGTGAAGGCCTCTGCAGGCGGCGGGGGCCGCGGCATGCGCGTGGTTCGGGAGGCGGGCGAACTGGCCAACGCTCTCATCCAGGCGCGGCAGGAGGCCCAGGCGGCGTTCGGCGACTCGGCCGTCTACATCGAGAAATTCATCGACAAGCCGCGGCACGTCGAGGTCCAGATCATCGGCGACGCACACGGCAAGGTGCTGCACCTCTTTGAGCGCGATTGCACGACGCAGCGTCGGCACCAGAAGCTGATCGAGGAGACGCCGTCCCCGGGGATCGACGACAAAACCCGGGCCAGTCTCTTCAAATGGGCGACAAAGCTGGTGCGGGCCGCCAAGTACCACAATGCGGGCACCGTTGAGTTCATCGGCGACGAAAAGGGGCATTTCTACTTCATGGAAATGAACACCCGCATCCAGGTCGAACACCCGGTGACCGAGGAAATCACCGGACTCGACTTGATCCGGGCCCAGATCAGCGTGGCTGCCGGAGAACCCCTGCCCTACACGCAGAAGACCATTCGCCGCAACGGCTGCGCCATCGAAGTACGCATCAACGCGGAAGACCCGGACAACAAGTTCCGTCCCTGCGCGGGAACCATCGAAGTCTTCCGTCCGCCGGGCGGACTGGGCGTCCGGCTCGACACGCACGCCCACGCCGGCTACCGCATCTCGCCGCGGTACGATTCGATGATCGGCAAGCTCATCGTGCACCGGGCCACCCGGGAAGAGGCCATCGCCTCCATGCGCCGGTGCCTGTCCGAGTTCGTTATCGCCCCCACCAAGACCACCATTCCCCTGCACCTGCGCATCCTCAACCACCCGGACTTCCTCCGCGGGCAGATCGACACCGGGCTCGTCGACCGCATGTTCATCTGAAGACCCGCCGCGGGCGCCGCCCCGGCCCGGGCGCTCGCAGACGCCGCCGCCCCGCGTCTCGAACCACCCGGCACCGCTTGACTTCCAATGCGCCGGTCCGGGACAATGGAGCGTGCATGGCCGAAGCGAACGAGAAGAAGGGCAAGAAGTCCGGGCGCAAAGTCCGGGTGTCGTTCCGATCGAACCGGTCCCGACCCTCGCGAACGAAGGACTGGACCCGCCAGCACCGCGCCGGCGAAGACATTGAGGTCAGTGCCAGCGAAAGCGTGGTGGCCAAGGGGCATCTCTCGCGAAAGCGAACCGTCATCGAAACTGACGAGCCTCAGGAGGGCCTGATCCCCGGCACGGTCGTGGCCCTGCGCGGGCAGTTCGCGGAGGTGAACGACGGCGAGCGGCTTTGGCCGTGCACCGTCCGCCGGATCCTCCGCACGCGCTCCATCGGCGAGCGGTTCCCGGTCACGGTGGGCGACCGCGTTCGCTTTCGCGTGGTGGCCGACGGGCCCGGCGTTCAGGCGGAGGGCGTCATCGTCACCGTCGAGCCGCGTCAGAGCGAACTGCGCCGATTGGCCGGGCGGCGCGTACAGGTGATCGCCGCCAACGTGGACCAGGTGTTGATCGTCAGCTCCGCCGACCTGCCCCCCCCGAAGCCTCACCTCATCGATCGCTACATCGTGTCCGCCCTGGCCGGCGGAATGACGCCCGTCCTGTGCCTGAACAAGATCGATCTGGACGCGGACGGACGGACGCGGGACGTCACGCGGCGATACGCGATGCTGGGATACTGCGTCGTTCACTGCAGTGCCCTGACGGGTGAGGGCGTGGACGAATTGCGCCATCTCCTCCGCGGCCGGTCCACCGTGCTGGCCGGCCAGAGCGGCGTGGGCAAGAGCTCGTTGCTGAACGCGATCCAACCCGGCCTGAAGCTTCGGGTGGGGGATATCTCCGACGAGACGCTCAAGGGCCGACATACGACCAGCACCGCCGCGCTGATCCGGCTGGACATCAACGCGTACGTCGTGGACACTCCGGGTGTGCGGTCATTCGATGTCTCGATGGTTCCGCGGGGCGAGCTCGAGCAGTACTTCACCGAATTCGTGCCGCTCGTGCCTGACTGCAAGTTCCCCGACTGCACACACATCCCCGAAACCGGCTGCGCGATCAAGCGCGCGGTGGAGGAGGAACGCATCCACCCGGAACGATACGAAAGTTACGTACGGATGTTCGAGGACCGAAAGGAGAGCGGGTTCGCGTAAGTGCACGTCTCGCAGACCATCTGGGCACGCGGCGGCAAGCGGGCGTTTGACGTGGGGGTCGCCCTCGCGCTGATCGTTCTGCTGTCACCGCTTCTCCTGCTCGCCGCCCTGCTGGTGAAACTGACCAGCCGCGGTCCGGTGTTCTTCACGCAGGATCGCGCAGGCCGCCACGGCCGGCCGTTCCGCATCCGCAAATTCCGCACCATGCACGCGGATCACCGGCACGACGAAAAGGAAACCATCACCCTCGCTCACCCGGGCATCACACCGCTGGGCCGCCTGCTCCGACGCACCAAGATCGACGAGCTGCCTCAACTCTTCAGCGTGCTGACCGGAACCATGTCTTTGGTCGGACCCCGCCCGGGACTGATCAGCCAGGCCCAGGCCTACGACGAGGTCCAGCGGCGACGATTGCTGCTGCGGCCCGGCTGCACCGGACTGGCCCAGGTCAACTCGATGAGCCGGGGCGCCGACTGGACCGAACGCATCCGGTACGACGTGTACTACGTCCGGCACTGCAACTTCTGGATGGACATGGCCATCCTGGCCAAGACGCCGGTTGTGGCCCTGCTGGGCGAGCAGCGCTTTGACCGCCCGTTTGACCAGAGCCCCTACGGCCGCACGACCTGAACTTCCTCGCGTCGCCCACGGACGTCAGGTGAGCCCGTAGAACGGAGACACCTTGCCGCGCACGTAGTCCAGGAACGGCTCCACCCGCAGCGGCTGCCCGGTGACGCTCTCGACGAGCTCCGTGGCCCGGTAGCGCTGTCCGTGGCGGTGGATGTTCTCGCGCAGCCAGCCCAACAGGGTTCCCATGTCCCCCGTGGCCACCCGGTCATCCAGGTCCGGCATCGCCCGCCGGGCGGCCGCAAAGAACTGGGCGGCGTACAGATTGCCCAGGGCGTACGTCGGGAAATAGCCGAAGGCGCCCATCGACCAATGGATGTCCTGCAGGCACCCGCGGCGGTCATCCGGCGGCGTGGTTCCGAGCAACTCCGTGAACTTCGCGTTCCATGCCTGTGGAATGTCGGCCACCGCCAACCGGCCCTGGACAATCTCTCGCTCCAACTCAAAGCGGAGAATGATGTGCAGATTGTACGTCACTTCATCCGCTTCCACGCGAATGAAGGAGGGCGACACCGCGTTGACGGCCGCCACAAACGCCTCACGCCCCACGTCTGCCAGGGCCTCGGGGAAGCGTCTCTGCACGTCGCCGTACCAGTATCGCCAGAATGCGGCGGACCGCCCCACCAGGTTTTCCCACATCCGCGATTGCGATTCATGAATGCCCAGCGACACCGACGCGCCCATCGGCGTGAACATGTGCTCGGCCGCCAGCCCCTGCTGGTACAAACCATGCCCAACCTCGTGCATCGCTCCGAAGAGGGCGGACGGCAGGAAGTGGTCGTCGTAACGGGTGGTCAGGCGAACGTCACCCGGACATGCGCCGGAGGTGAACGGATGCGTCGACACGTCCATCCGGCCCGCCTCGAAATCGAAACCCATCGCCCGGCTGATCTCCAGAACCAGCTCTCGCTGCGCGTCGATCGGGTAGTGCCGTGTGAGAATGGAGGCGTCCGGCCGCCGGACCGCCCCGGCGATCGCCTGCACCAGGGGAACCAGGCCGCGGCGCAGCGCCGCGAACAACTCCGCCACCTGCGCCGTGCTCATCCCCGGCTCATACTCGTCCAGCAATGCGTCGTACGGCTCCCCGACGTACCCGATGCAGTCCGCCACGTGGCGGCGCAGATCCACCAGTCGCTCCAGAAACGGCGCGAACGTCGGAAAGTCACTCTCTCGCCGCGCCCGCTCCCACGCCTCGTGGGCCAGCGCCGACGTCCGCGCGATCTCGCGAACCAGGTCCCCGGGAACCTTCACGGCCCGCTCGTAGGCTCGACGGGTCTCGCGAACGTTTGTGTCGACCACCGGGTCGCCGGTGGGGGCGGTCAGGGCCGCCAACGCGTCCCCCATCCGCGGCGACGTCAGGCGCTCGTGAACCAGCCCCGCCACCAGGCCGACCTGCTCCGCCCGCGCGTGCACCCCCTTGGGCGGCATGCACACCTGCTGGTCCCAGTCCAGCAATTCCTGGATGGACTGCAGCCGGCCGATGTCCCGGACATCCTCCGTCAAAACCGTCAAAGCCTCTTTCACGAATGGTTCCCTTTCTCGCCCGGGGGTGCCCGGCCCGCTCCGGCCTGCATCGTTCAGAGCTGTGCGAACAGGCTGATACATATGTAGAGCGCGAGCAGCGCAGTGATCACCAGCGCGGCGATAGAAATCCCCCGGCGAGCCCGCCGGCGAAGGGCCAGGACCGTCAGCACCAGACCGGTCGCCCACGTCACCACCATGGCGCACATTCCCAGGCCCATCATCAGCAGCGCAGGAGGCATCTTGCCCTTCTGGGCTTCGTCCACCCACTGCTTCTGGAGCTCGGCAAAGGACTCCTGTATCTCGTCCGGCGAGTTGCCGGGTCCGATCGTCCCCGCGACTTGAATCACAACGAGAACAGACACGCTCAGAAGGCAGAGAACGGCGAGAACGGATGCCACGAGGGCCCAGACGGCATACGGGTTCCCCTCGGCGACCGCCGCGCCCGGCGGACCCGACAGAGGAGCCGCTCCAGACCCGCTTTCCGCTGAGCTCGCATCCGGCTCGGCTTGCCCCAGCGGCCTGGCCGCCGGTGGCGACAGCCGCTCGATCGTCGACGCCGCCGGGGCGGTGATCGTGCGGCGGCAGTACGGACAGGCCACCTGCCGCTGCGCCCATTCGTCATCCACTTCGATGGGCTGCTGACAGCCCGGACAGGCAAACTGAATCGCCATGGCTTGCCGTCTCGGCTTACGCCGTTGAACCGTCTCAGGGGGCAACCAGGTTCAGATCGCTGATGTCCTCACCGCCCCGATCGCCCGTTGTGCTGAACCGCGTGATCTTCCTGCCGGAATCCACGACAAAGAGGAAGTACAACTCGTAATCCCCCTTGAGGCTCCAATCCTTGATCCGCTGGAAATCGCGGACGCCGCCGAGCGACCCGATGACCTCGGGAAAGTACTGGACCTCCATGACCCGCTGGCCCCCCACGTCGGCCACGGCAATCTGCCCGCAGATCTTGTACTGCGCACCGGATTCGTCCGTGACCAGGTAGTTCTTCACCGTCTTGACCGCAAAGCTCTTCGCCTTCCCCAGCAGGCTGCCCGCCCGCAGGTTCACCACGTCCACCAGGAGAAGCGCCTTGCCCTCGGGCACCTTCAGCCGATGCAGAGGCTCACCCGCCCCGGACGTCTCCAGCGTGCTGATGACGTGTCCGCTGACCAGCTCACCATCGCGCATCTCGGCGTCGGCGACCGACGTGAAATAGACGCCCGCGTGAGGCAGCGCGTTGCCGAAAGACGCCCCCGTCACGTCCGCTCCGTGCGTCCGGCCGCGCGTCTCCGGACCGGGCCGAGCGGTGCCATCCTGTTCGGACGGCGGCGGCGGCGTAT
>CAZBFW010000067.1:8420-11407 GCA_964491135.1 uncultured Phycisphaeraceae bacterium
GTCACCGCCGCCCGCGCGCCCATCTTGTACTCCAGGAACACCGGCTCGAAGGCCTGGCCCCCCTTGATCGATCCGACCGTGGGCAGCTCAAACACCACGGAAATCGAGCCGTCGGCGGCCGGAGCATACAGGTCGCTGGCCGCCCACTTCGTCTTCCCTCGCTCGTCTTGCCCGATGAGAAACCGCTGGTGCTTCTTCGTGTCCAGCACCGCGATCGGGTGGAACTGCTCCATCGCCCCGAAACGACCCCGCCCGACCAGCCGGATCTGATGCAGCGAGAAACGATGCTTGCCGTCCGCGTCCTGGGCATCGCCGGTCGGCTTGAACTTCACCGCCCAGAGCTCCTGGCCGCCCCCCTTTCCGTAATTGACATCCGGCTCCGTCTTCTGGTCGACGGTGCGTCCCGAATCATCGAGGCCCGACGCAATCCGATACACGTAGTTCTCCCGAGCCATCGAAACGAACTGGATCGCATCGCGAGGCGCCAGGCACCGGACATCGCGCGCGGCGGTCTGGTTCCATCCGATCTCGGTCACGTAATCCGGGTGCTCCAGGCCCCACTGCCGCTCGCCGCTGAAGACGCCGTTCGAGAAGAGCGAGGCCAGCCCCACCGCAAAACGGTCCGGCGAAAACAGCAGGCCGTTCGGCTCCGCCTTCGGGTCGAATTTCTCGTCCTTCACATCAATCTGCCGGAAGCCCAGAAACGGCTCGCCGAACGGCAGCATCTGAAGGGCCACCCCCACGACGCCCATGATGCACAGGGCGGTCACCAGCCCGAAGGCCACGCCGCCCGCCCGGTCCACGATGCTGGGCAGCAGGCAACTCCGCCGCAGCATGGCGTCCAGCGCCAGGCGTAACGAGATCAGCGGCACCACAAAGCAGATGGCCAGCGACAAGGGAAGGGCGAAATCCGGCTTCCACTGGATCAGCCACTGCAGGGCCACGTATTCGTGCAGCGCGAAGGCCACGGTCAGGCTCAGCACCGTGATGACGCACATAATCAACGAGCTGAACAGGCCGTGAATCGACTGGTAAAAGGTGATGGCCCCGATCAGCGCGATGAGAAACAGCGAAACCGCCATACGCTCGCTCCCGATCTACTTGCCCGGCTCGTCCCGCAAGCCGCGCAGAATCTCGTCCATGCTCGTGATCCCCTCGATCACCTTCAGCAGTCCCTCTTCCATCATGTAGTGCATTCGGGCCTTGCGCGACTGCGCCTTGATCAGCTTCAACGGCGCGTTGTCGGCGATCATCGCCCGGATGTTTTCGTCAATCCGCAGAACCTCGAACACCCCCGTCCGACCCACGTATCCGCTGCCCTGACAGGTCTGGCAGATGATCTCCCGGCCCTTCTTGTCGTACACGGGCTCGCTGGGCGGAGAATAGAAGGTTTCAATCTTGTCCACGGGCAGGTTCAGCTTCTTGAGCTTGGCCGGGTCCGGCCGGTATCCCACCCGGCACGCCGGGCACAGCTTCCGGACCAGACGCTGGCTCACGGACCCCACCATGACCTGGGCCACCAGCTTGTTATCCTCCACCATCGCCATGAGCCGGGCCAGGGCATCAATGGCACTGCGAGCCTCCATGCCCACGTAGAGCTTCTTCTCGTCCGCCGCGGCCGCCGCGATCTGGGCGCTGTCACGGTCCGCGCATTCACCCACCATCACGATGTCCGGCTCACGGCGGAGAACCGTCTGCAGCATCCGGGCGTAACTCACACCCTCGTCGCCCTCTCCCTTGTACGTATGCTGCGTGATGTTGTCGATGTCCAGCAGGGGCCGCCGCTCCAGCGTGTAGATGTTCTGCATGAAGGCATCGTGCTCCCGCAGCACCGCGTACTGCGTCGTCGTCACCCCGGACTCCGGCGGCCCGCTGAACAGCACGATTCCATGCGGCACCTTGATCAGTTCCTTCACGGTCTCCTCACGCGGAGGAGCCAGCCCCAGATCCCCCAGCCGACGCAACTCCGCGCTGGTCTGCACCCGCAGCCGCAGCCGCTCGCCCTGCGTCGATCCCGACGTCTGCACTTCGATGAACCCCAGGTCCACGTCACCCAGCAGGCCGGCCTTCAGGCGGCCCTTCTGCGGCCGACGCCGCTCCTCCGGATTCAGCCCGGCCAGGCGCTTGAGATACCGCAGGAGCCGCTCACCGTGGTCGGGCGGACCCGACTGCTGCGGCTGCTCGGCCACCACCCCGTCGATCTTGAAAAAGACGCGCGTCCGCTCCGGCGTGACGAGAACGTCTGCAATGCTCGATCGACGCCACAACACGTCAAACACAAAGTCCTGCACCGCGTCGAACAACTGGCGCTCCTGCAGGTCCTCCGGCTGATGAACCGCCTTGCCCTCGAAATCGGCCAGCCGGATCCGCAGCCCCTTGTCCGACTTGGCCGCCTGCTTGTCTGCCTTGGCCCGGGTCAACACTCCCTTGATGTGATTCCACGTCATGACGCGCGCGTCCGGAACCACCCGCCCGTTCCGGTGAAAAACGTACGCCAGGGCCGAGGCGCCCGCCAGCACGATCCAGAAGGACAGGCCGATGAAGTAACTCGCGCCGGACCAGGGCGGCAACAGGCACACCAGCAACCCGACAATGCCGCCCGCCAGCACGATCAGGTTCCACTGCTCGCGCTTGGTTTTCACCACGTCCGTATCACGGTCCACCCACTGGCACAAGTAGCACCATAACACGAACAGCACGAGCACGGCAGCGATCTTGGCGTAATTGAAGTATCCGGGGTGGACCGATGAAAAGTGGGCCAGCAAAGCCATGCTGTTTTGCATTGTTCCCTACTCGGCTCGCAGGATTCCAGAAACGCTTCCGCGGGTCGACCGCACCAGACCCGCCCGGGCACACCGTCACCCTCCGGTCGGGCCGACCCGGATCGGCACAGCGTACCCGGTCTCACCCGATGATGCCACCACCCGAAACGCTAATCCCTTTGAGCCGCATACGCAACTCATCCGGGTTCGGGGCAACCGAGTACG
>CAZBFW010000068.1:0-7152 GCA_964491135.1 uncultured Phycisphaeraceae bacterium
ATCCCACCCCCGTAACGACGGTCGCCGGACAGGGTTCCGGTCCCGTTGCGGATCACGAAGCCGTCAATCCGAGTGGTCTCGGACGCCCCGGTGGGTGCGGTGACCACGCTGCCGTCCTGGTTGCCGTCGAGTATGCTTGCGTGCGTGACCAAATCGCGGTCCGCCAGGTTGAACGTAGCCGGGTCTTCCGTGCCGGCAAAACCACCGTACAGAGCGACGCCCAAGGCGAGTGTGATGTTCTCGACGTACGTGCCCCCCGCCACCCACACTAGGTCACCGCTCTGAGCGGCGTCCAGGGCCGGCTGGACCGCGGTGAACGCGTCCGCCCAACTGCTGCCATCCCCGGCGCCCTGGGCGGAGGCGTCGACGAAGATGGTTGTCTGTCCGCCCGCCGGCACCGTGGTTGCCACCAGGCCGGCCAGCATCGTGCCCCAAGCCAGGCGAATCCCCTTGCGCGCTTTCATGGTCGGGTCTCCTTGTGATACGAAAGACTGAAAAAACGGTATCCGTACGAAGCCGGTTTGGACTCAAACCAGACACGCGCGCGCAGACTGAGGCTGTACACGAGCAGAGCGCGCGCTTCGGCGGCACGCACTGCACATGGGCCGCAGCGCCGCCCGCGGCGTTCGCGTGCGTGATCGCACGCCGCTAGTGCACGTCGTGTGGGAAGTAACATCGCAGACCCTCCAACCAGCGCAGTGCCCTTCGGCCGTGGCAGTGTGGCAGGCGCCCGGCCAGGCACTCCGGGGGTCGTTTTGCGGGATCGTGTCCTCCAACGCCTTCTGCAATGAACTTTCGCACGCTCCCAGGTGTCCGGCAACAGGACACGCATGGCTTCTCCATAAACGTGACTTCAAAGCCTCCGCTCTGCACCCGACCCGACGCGGCCGGCATTGCGTGACAGCATACACGCAATGCCTTCGACGCCCGGGTGTAACTCGATGGAATCCTATGTGTCCCCCGTGAGGGGCGTCGCGGCTACCATGCCCCTCTTGCCGCGTCCATTATCGCGCAGGCTCTCCCCTGGCCCTCGGGCTGGCTGTTTTCTGAGTGAATGCAGTCACGGCGTGGTGTCCGCAGGAGGCCGCGGTCCGCGGAAGACTCACAGACACGAGGAACGTGCGCCTCAGCCTCCGCCCTGCCACTTAACATTCTACTGAATCTATGGTTACAAGAAGCATGCGCGCGAGCCTGCGCGTTCAGGCCGGCGCAGCGATCTGGTGCGCAAAGGTGTCCTCGGAACCCTGGACCGGGCTTGGCTATACGACTTCCTCGGGTATAATCGTATATAAGGAAACCCTCAGTTTCTGAGGGGGAAGGTGGCGACGCGCTGGGACGAGGGCAAGCCGAGGTGTGCGGCGCCCGCCGCGGGACGTATCCTGCGTTTTGCTCCAAGCCCTCTTGAAGTCGCAGTGTGCAATCCCGGTGCATAGGCACCGCCCCACGGCGACTTCCGCGCCGCTGCCCCATGTGGTCCCGTGCGCCACGCGAACGCGTGTCGCCGGGGCGTCAGCCCGAAATCCAAGGAGGTATCCGCAATGCATCAACGCCTGGTCCTGGCCGTGCTGTTTGGTTTGTTCGTGGTAATGCGCGTGCAGGCGTCAGACCCGCCGGCGTCCGACGCCTTGACCGAAGGTGCCGCGACATTCTGGAGTTGGGGCCTGGAGGGATCGGGCACCACCACGATCAGCAACGACGCGACCTTCAAGCAGGTCGGCGCGGATTCCTTGAAGTACGACACGGAGGGGTGTTTTGACACGTGGCTGTGGTCGCCCGTCGCGCGGAATGCCAACTGGGACCTGAGCAACAAACTGGCTCTGCGGTTCAAGGTCTACGCGGAGAACCCCAGCCCCTACGATTTCCAGAACCAGTCGCCGTGGATCCGCCTGGGCACAGGTTCGGGCACGTCGAACTATTACCAGTATCAGAGCAGTTCGGACATCCTCACCGGCGCCGTGGGCCAGTGGATCGAACTGACGATCCCCCTGGCGGGCGACGGCACGTGGCAGCGTACGATGGTCGGCAGCCCCAATCTCGCCGACATCGATTCCATCGAGATCCACGCGGACACCTGGGATTGCGGCTTCATCCTCTGGCTGGACGGGATGGAGTTTCTTGACACGGAGGGCCCGTTGCCTCCGCCGGCCAATCTGGCCGTCACACCCTTCTACTCGACGGCCCTCGTCGAATGGGACTCCGTGGACGACCCGAGCGTGGCTGGTTACGACGTGTACCGGCGGACCGCCGTCGGTACGTACGGCGCGCCGGTCAAGCGGGTGCTGCGCACGTCGTTCACGGACTGCAACCTCACTCCCGGGGCCAAGTACTACTACAAGCTGCTGGCCGTTGACGGGGGCGGCGCCCCGGTCAGCCAGTTCACAGCCGAAGTCGGCGTCGCGCTGGACAACGATCCCGCGGGCTATTCCACGCACAAGAGTTTCGAGCTGTTGATGGCCTTCTACACGGGAGGCTACACAACCACGCAAGTCAACCAGATGACGGAGGGCCTCAGGAAGGGCCTCGAGTTCTACTGGCGCACGACCGGCGCCCGTCTGAACATGGACGTGACGTGGCTTTACATTCCGCTCGACACACCCGGGTCCGCCACCGGTTGGGGAGACGCCGCATTGATGGCCGACCTCCGTGCCCGTGGCGTCCAGGACAACCAGTTTGACCTGGCGTTTCTGGCCGGTCAGGACCTGGCCGGCTGCTACGGCGGATATGTGGTCTTTGGAAGCACGTGCGCGTCGCTGGGCACGGTGTGCGGCGTGGCCTACCCGGGCAAGGACACAACCGTGGACTACACGATCGCGTGGACCTTCACGCATGAGATCCACCACGCCCTGGAGGCCATGGAAGACCGCACGGCCGGCACGCCGGAGGTGTTGTTCTGCCATTTCCCATGGGCCTACCCAGACCCGCTGGGATCGACCGGCTGGCATATGGACTGGGGCCCACACTATGACGGGATTGGGCTGACGAATCGGGAATACGGGGACAGTTGGTTTCTCTATCCGGCTCCGTACGACCAGTACATCGAGTGCATCGACGCCGACGGCGACGGCCTGCCCGATGACGATCCGCGCGTGTGGATGGACGAAGCCCGGTTCGGAAGCAGCCCCCTGCTGGCCGACACGGACGGGGACGGCCTGGACGATCTCGCGGAGTACAGCGCGTACAACTTCCGCGGCACGGACCCGGACAATCCGGACACGGACGGCGACGGCGTTCCGGACGGTCCGGATCACCAGCCGCTGTACCGGGTCTCCAGGCACCTGCCACTCGTGCCGACGCCCGAGGTGGACGGGTGGGTGGGTGGTTCCTGGAACAACCTCGCCGATGGATACTACTTCACGAAGAACGCCGCTGACTTCACGCTGATGACGTACGCCGGCTACAACGAAGACGGAATCTCCTTCGCATTCGCATCGACACGACAGTTGCGGTTCATGATCTCCATCGACGGCAGCGGGGAGGACGGCCGTTTCGAGTCGCCCGTCCGCCACACGGCCGGGGCCACGGACACGCTCAACCTGGATAACAAGGGCAATCACTACGGCGATTCATGGGCGGACGGGAACCACATTTACACCTACTACGGGGCGAGCACCGCACAGGTGTACGGACAGGGCACGATTCCCGGATCCCTCGTGGCATCCAGGTACTCGGGCGGAATCTACTCGACGGAGATCTACATTCCGCGCACCCTGCCGGCCGGAGCCGCGTACACGTGGTACCCGCCCGGTGAATCCACGCCCGTGGTCGACGGATTAACGCTGGAGCCCGGACGGGTGATCGGCCTGAACATCACGTTTTCGAACTCCTCCGGCTCCGACGGCAGCGAGTACAGCGGCACGTGGACAGGGCTGTTTGAGACACATTCCCTCGTGGACTTCATCCTCCAGGAATACGGGGATCCCGACTTCGACGGCGATTACGATCTGGCGGACGCCGCGGTGCTGCAGGCGTGTTACAGCGGCACAGCCCCTCGGATCCCCGCCTGCATCGACATGGATTTTGACGGCGATGATGACGTCGATCTCGACGACTACGCGAGTTTTGAGGCCCGACTGACCGGCCCGCAATGACCGCCCCACCGGCGCCCAGCGGATCGAAGCAACACACGGAACCCGGACGCGATGGCCGCGTCCACAGGAGCACACGATGACCAGCCGTTTTGCCCGGACCCTCGGAATCCCCTGCCTTTGTCTGATGGCCGCCACTCCCGGCTTCGCGGCGTCCCCGCCCGCCCGCGATGCGCTCACCGAGAACGCCGCGACGCAATGGGACTGGGACCTTGTCAACCCCTGGGAGTTTGAATCGTGGATCACCGACGACTCGACCCGCGTGAAGGCAGGTACGCGATCGCTCAAGTATGAGACGGAGGGCGCGTTCGATACCTGGCTCTGGGCGCCCGTGAACCGCGATGCCGGCTGGGACTTCACGAGCGTGTCGCGGTTCCGATTCTGGGTCTACGCGGTGAACAACAACCTGGGTTTCCAGGACCTTTCCCCCCGGATCCGGCTGGGCAAAGACGCGGAAAACTACGCGGAGTTCCACCCGCCGTCTGACCTGCTGAATGACGCCCGCAACCAGTGGCTCGAGATCGAAGTGCCGATGGCGGGCGACTCGTTCTGGACACGCACGGACGTGGGCTCCAACGGCCTGAACGCCAACAGCAACGGAGTGGTGGTGGTCAACTACATCGAGATCCACTCCGATACCTGGGACGCCGGGTTCACCCTCTGGTTTGACGACCTCTCGTTCGAGACCACGCCGGTCCCGGTGGACAAGCTCACGGCCGTCGCGGGCAATGCCAAGGTCTCGCTGCAGTGGCTGCCCTACCCGGCGTACACGTCGTTCAATCACTTTGCGGTGTACCGCTCGACGAGCGCATTCTCATCGGTGAACGGGTTGACGCCGATCGCGACGATCAGCGACGCCGGCGCCACGACCTACGTCGACAACACTGCGGTCAACGGCACTCACTACCATTACGCCGTAACCGTGGTGGCAACCGGCGGTGACGAAGAGAAGAGCGTGGCGTCGATCGGCCCCCGCACCCCGCGTAACGAAACGGACCTGCACGTCCTGTACATCGAACGGACCCCGCGGTACCCGCGCTACGCCCCGATCTACACGGGCTACAACATCACGGAACCGAGCGGGTACGGGCCGTACTACATCACAGCGGCCACCGGCCTGGGCGAGGGGCAGACGGGCGGCGAACAGCGATTCCCGAGTATCGGACAGACGGTCACCTACACGGTTCATATCCGCAACCGGGGCACGAACAGCGTTGCGGGGCCCGTGGCAGGCACATGGCGGTACGACGGATCGGTCATCGGCACGGCAAGTATTCCCGGGCCGCTGGCCCCAGGTGCCTCCGGCACGGCCTCCGTGACCCGCGTGTGGGACGGACAAATGCATGATCTGACTTTCACGATCGACACCCCGGACGCCCGGCCGGAGAACAGCACGCTGACGATCGACACGAACGCGGTCGGTTTCCTGAGCTACTTCGATCGTTCGTACGAGGAGCACCATCGCGAGGACAGTGCGAACTATCCGCAGGCCACGTCGGACGACTTTGCCCACTGGCTTCACCTGCACATGCAGGAGATGAATGCGATGTTCGAGGCGGCCGGCTCCGACAAGCGGGTGCGGTTCGACCGACTGGAGCCGCTCGGCGACTACGACGCGGACCCGTCGGTCGACACCATCTACTGGGCGGTCTTCCCGTTCCGCTACCGCGCGGGAGAGGGAACCCTGCGACACAGCGGCTACTATCACCCGGACGTGGACATCGACTACGGCCTGCTCCACGAGAAGGGCCATCAGCTCGGGCTGATCGACATCTACCAGCTCGACACGGCCGGCAGCGACAACGACGTCTCCGGGCAAGGCTACTCCGGCGTCCCCGGACTGATGCACGGGTGCAGCCCCTTCTTCTCGCTCAACTCGGCCCTCGCCATGAATCACTGGTATGACAAGGCGCACGGGTACTTCGGGCAGTACATCTATTCCACGCCCGACCAGGTGCGGATGCGGTTCATCGGCGTGGACGGGCAGCCTCTGGCCGACGCCACCGTCAAGATGTACCAACTCAACATCATCCCGAACGTGGGCAAGCGGATTTCCAGCCAGATCAAGGCCCAGGGCGTCACAGACGCCAACGGCGAATGGCTGCTGCCGAACGTTCCGATCGATACGGGCATGGTGCCGACAACGTACGCGGGCGACACGCTCAAGCCAAACCCCTTCGGCTACCTGGCCGTGGTGGGGTGGAACGGCCTCCTGCACTTCCGCATCGAGAAGGATGGCGGCGTGGATTATGCCTGGCTCGACATCCTCGAGGTGAACAACGCATACTGGCAGGGCCAGACGGACGTGGCCACGTTCGAACGGAACGTGGCCGTGGGCGGCGCCCCGCAGTTCATCCCGCCCGCGGACATGACCGAGTTGAACGTCTACGACTGGACGGCCTGGGCCCAGGGCGCCAACGCATGGGTGTATGACGAGACTGCGGCCGGCCTGCATCCGGTCGGGGCGGGCTCCATCCGCTTCGAGACGGACGGCGGGTTTGACACGTCGATGCGGTACCCGGCCACCGTGACGGCCCGTTGGGACCTGACGCGGTCCACGACGCTCAACGTGCGGCTGCGCAGCGTAAACAACAACAGCCCGACGTTCCAGAACGGCAGCCCGTGGATCCGCTTGCTGGACAGCGAGAACAACTACTTCCAGTACCAGTATTACAGCGGAAGCTCGCCCGTCGACAAGCTGGATGAGACCCTGAACACCTGGCGGACGTACGCGATTCCGCTGAATGCGCCCGCGCCGCCGACGAACGGGTGGGGTCGAACCGCAAGCGGCAGCCCCGACCTGGCAAACATCCAGTATATCGAGATCCATGCCGACACCTGGGGAGCCGGGTTCACCCTGTGGGTGGACGGTTTGAGCTTCACCCCGCGTCCGTTCTGTCACGGCGACGGCAACCGCGATTGCCGGATTGACCTGCGGGACTTCGCCGAGTTGCAGGAATGCTTCGGGGTGGGCGGATCGCTGGGCGGCACCGTCTGCGAGATCTACGATTTCACCGGTGACGATGCGGTCACCGTGGACGACTACGCCGGTTTCGCGGCGGCGATA
>CAZBFW010000068.1:7162-11358 GCA_964491135.1 uncultured Phycisphaeraceae bacterium
ACTGGAGTTCAGACGTGTGCTCTTCCGATCTTCGCTCCCGGCGTCGGCGCGGGGAATGATGCGCCGAGGATGGGGCGCAGGCCGGCCTCTTTGGCGGCTTTATAGAAGGGGATTGCGCCGCAGAGACCGCGGTAGTCGGTCAGAGCCAGTGCTCGGGCGCCTAGGGCGTGGGCCGCTTCGACGAGGCGACGCGTGTCGCGGGGCAGCTCCGCGATACGCATGCCCGTCTCACCGTTTTTCTTTGCCCGGCCCCTGTCCGCGCAACTACCTTCCGTGCCCGATTCGCGTTACGCTGACGTTGTGACCACACGGACCCCATCCCGAACGGACGCGTCAGGGCCAGACCGCGGCTCCATCGTGCCGCGTATCACGCCGCCTGAGGCGTTCGCCCCCTTTCAGCAACTCGCAGGGCAGGCCGGCTTGCGATCGCGGATCGACGCCGACCCGGAGCGAGATGCGCTGCTGGCCGAGTACCGAGGCCGCTTCCGCGAGCAGTTTCTGCACGATGTGGCCTATAACCTGGCGACGCTGGAGCGGTGGCATGAAGAATCCCGGCACACGCATCGGACGGACTCGGCCGGTCTGATTCGCCTCCGGCGGCTGGCCGACGCGCTGCGGCAGACGGACCCCTGGGCCAGCACCAGACAGGAAATGCGGCACGAAGGCGCCGGCCAGGAATTCTACTACACCGCACTGACTGTCGCGGAGGCTCTTTTACGTGTTGAGCATTGCGGCGTCTGTCAGACTGCGCAGCCCCTTCCTTCCTTCGCCCAACGGCTTGTCAACGAACTGGAGCGTGGTGTTCCTGGCCCCTTGACGGCGGGCCCATGGCGCGGACTGTGGCCGATTCTCTGGTATCACGGTGTGCGACGCGCCATCCCGGGCCTGTCATATCAACTGGCCGCCTTCCTCGACCGCATGCACAAGTTGATATCGCGCGGGGTCTTTCGCCGCCTGACTCCGGGTGAGGGGCCGGTGGTTGAACGACACGACACCGCCGGCGTACTGTCCGACCCGGAGTTCTTTGATCGGGGCACCGGCGGCACGAGGCACAACATCATCCTTGCGTTATCTCACCGGCATCCGACGTACGACCTGCCGATCCTGGCCGAGGCGCTGCGAAGCGTGCCGTTCGGCCTCTGGGCCACCGGGCTGTACTTTCCGCGAGCGGCCGAACGGGACTCGCAGTTCGTGCTCGTCTATCCGGGTGCGAAGGAGTCGCTGAGCGTTCCACTCGCCAGATCGGTGGCGATCCTTGAACACGCCAGGCTGCCGCTCGTCATCGCCGTGGACGGGATTCCGCCTAACTTGCTTTATGGCCAGCAACCGCGCATCAAGCGTGGCATCCGGGTCTTGGCGGATCATCTTCAGACCATTGCCTCCCGCGGTCGAAGGACGTTCCTCGTGCCCGTCAGCTTCGATGACACCGTGTCTTTCATCCAGGGCCGGGAGCCGACCATTCATGTGACCTTCCACCCGCCCATCTGCATGGACGACGTGGCTCCCGCGCCGGTCCCTGCCCAACCGGATCGGCTGAACTGGGGAGACCCGCTCCTGAGCCATCTGGAATGCCTATATCTGACGCACACGGGTCAGATGCGGCACGGCTGGCAGACACCCTGTGTGGCGAAGGCCGTGCGTGCGGTCCATACAGCCCGTCGCCGCCGGCTGCAGCGGCTCTTCGCCCCTTCCCTGCTGGATCTGTGCCGATGCGGGCAGATTGCAGATTCGGCGGGCTAGAGCCGTGGCAGCGGCGGATTTCACACGTTGACGGCCACTTTCTGATTCCGATGATGTTGGGGATTGGAGGCTGTGACGATTCTCGGGCCGCAGCACCGTAGTCGGTATGATTTGTTGACAATGCCGGACGCCGCCGTCTAAGATCAGGCGTCTTTCGGAGAGGTTCTCCGTGCCCATGCCTCGTGAAGCCCAGCCTCCGCCCGGCGTCGGGAAAGGACGGTTCTTACCCCCTTGACCCAGCCAGATCTCAAGCCGTTTGCACTGGCCTGCCCATTCCGGGGCATGCTGCCTCGTCTCCTGTTCCGTCTGCTGAGACGACCGGTCGCGGCCGTTCTGCATCTGGACGAGGCGAACCGCCGTTATACCCGGATCATGGAAGGGACCGAGCCGGAGGACTTCCTGGAACGGGCTCTGAACGAGCTTGGGGTCCGCTACGAAGTGACTCCGGAGCAACTGGCCTGTATCCCCCCGAGCGGGCCGTTGATCGTGGTCTCCAACCACCCGCACGGGGCGCTGGACGGGCTCACGCTGACCCGCGTCGTCCGGCGGGTGCGCCCGGATGCCCGCGGCTGGTCGAACTTCATCCTGCGTTGCCTCGATCCCCTGCACGAATCCATGATCTTCCTGGACCCGTTCGGCCGGCCCGAGTCGGCCCGCGTGAACATGGCCGCCATCAAGGACAGCATTGCCCTGCTGCGCGGCGGCGGGGCGTTGGTCATTCAACCCGCGGGAATGGTGTCCCACTTGCGCCTCCGCTCGGGCACGCTCTCCGATCCGCCCTGGAGCGACACCGTGGTGCGACTGGTTCGCAAGACGAAGGCCTCCGTCTTGCCCGTGTTCATCGAGGGTCGAAACGGCATCGGGTTCTACCTGGCCGGTCGGATCCACAAGCGGCTGCGCACGCTTCTCCTGCCCCGTACCTTCCTTCGGTCCCGCGGGAAAGTCATGCGAATCCGCATCGGCAGGCCCATTCCATACGCCAAGCTGGATTCCTTCAGCGCCGACGACGACATGCTGAACTATATCCGGATGCGCACGTACGTGCTGGATCCGCATGACGGCCGGGCGAAACCGCCCCGCGCTCTCCATCTGCCGGAGCCCCTGCCCACACCGAAGGAGATTGTCCCGGCGGTACCGACGGATCTGCTCGTGTCCGACCTGCGGTCACTCCACGAAGAACAGCGCCTGGTCGTCAGCGGTGAGTTTTCCGTCTGGATGTCCGGTGCCGATCAGATTCCCAACGTTCTGCAGGAAATCGGCCGGCTGCGCGAGGTGACCTTCCGCGGCGCCGGCGAGGGAACCGGCGCGTCCATCGATCTGGACCGGTTTGACGCGCTTTACGAGCACCTCTTCGTCTGGAACACGCAGAAGCAGGAGATCGTGGGCGCATACCGGATCGGACGGACGGACCGCATCCTGCCCCGGTACGGGCGCGACGGCCTGTACACGTGTACGCTGTTTGACATTCCGATGGACCTTCTGGACGAGATCAGTCCTGCCCTGGAGCTGGGACGCTCGTTCGTGCGCGCGGAGTACCAGCGTCAGCACTCACCGCTGGCCCTGCTGTGGCGGGGAATCGGGCAGTTCGTGGCCCGCGACCTCCAGTACAAGTACATTTTCGGGCCCGGAAGCATCAGCAATGCCTACCAGAGCATCTCCCAGCAGATGATGCTGGCGTTTCTCCGGGCTCACTCCCACCTGACCGCAAGCCGGTACCAGGTGAAGGCCAAGAACCCGCCGCACTGGCCGCGTCAGGACGCGGTGGAGACCGGCAGCCGGCTCATGCAGGGAGTCCAGGAGCTCTCCGCGCTGATTTCGGAGATCGAGGCCGACGGCAAGGGCGTGCCCGTGCTTCTGCGGCAGTATCTCCAGCTCAACGCAAAGTTCCTGAGCTGGCACCGCGACCCGACCTTCGGAAACACGCTCGTGGGCCTCATGCTCGCCGACATGACCACGACGGACCCCCGCCTTCTCGAGCGTCACATGGGCAAGGAAGGCGCCGCACGGTTCATTGAGTACCACCGATCGCGATCGACCGTCGGTTCCGCTCAGGCCTCGGCCAGCCCTTCGCGGATGGCATAGCGCGCCAGCTCAACGCGATCGTGGATGCGCAGCTTGCTCATCAGGTTCGTGGAGTGCTTGTCCACGGTCTTCGCACTGATATGCATGATGTGGGCGATCTCCTTCTTGGAGAGGCCGCGTGCAATGTACCGCAGCACCTCCACCTCCCGCGTGGTGAGCGTGGAGACCAGCGACTTCGCATCCTCGCTCAGCGTCGCCCCGTCCCGATCCACGACGATGCGAGCCCGCACCTCCTCCGAAAAATAGGCGCCGCCCGATGCCACCTCGCGGATGGCCGTAATCACCTTCTCCGGCGGTTCCCGTTTGGTGAGATAGCCCCGTGCCTTGACGTGCAGGGCCTGCTGAACGTACCAGTCGTGCAGGAAAGCACTGAT
>CAZBFW010000069.1:0-11320 GCA_964491135.1 uncultured Phycisphaeraceae bacterium
CGACGAGGTTAAGGACGTTGGCCACGGGCGGAGTCCTGATGTGAATCGGGACGGAACCCGCGGGGCGAAGATCGGTTCTTTCGCACCACCGCCCCCGGATCGATCTCGGTATGCCGGTTCTCGAAATCCAGCGCGAGCCACTTGGTGACGCTCTCCGCCGGAAGCAGGGCAGCCCAATGGACATCCGGACGGTCCGTAGGCCCGTGACCGAGCAGAAGCGTGAACCTCCGTGTCGGTTGGTGCTCGCCTTGACAGATCCAGGGCGTTCCGCGAATGGCAGGCGGGTCTGTGTCCGGGGCGTACTCAGCAGGTGTGAATCCGTCACACCAGAGGTGAAGCCGGCCGCATTCGTCGATGCCGTCGAACTCACCCCATACGCGGAATTCAAGCTGCCTCCAATAGTCCGCCTCTTAACGACAAGGCTCAGCGGCCGCAACAAACGGCAGTGGAATCGCCGTCAGCCGTGGCGCCTTGCCCCGAAATGCTATCACTCCAACTGAGGCCATCCCTTGTTCTCTTGGCCTATCTGAAGGACGCCATAGAGGAGAGCTATCCCAGTAAGGCCGAGCAGAGAGTGCCCGATTCCCAGCCCCAAACAGAGGTTTACGGTGAGCACAACAGCGGAGGAGACAAGAAATCCCCAGAAGCCCCATTTCTTCCATTTGAACAAGGCTATAGCACAGGCGAGATTGAATAGGGCAAAGACACCCATCACCACCAATGCCCATGAAGGTATTCCCGGGAGATTCTGTCTTATGACACTACGACCAAGCAGGTACGTCAGGGCTGTTGCTGAGTTGACAACAATCATGAGTACGAGAAATGCCGTAAGGCAGCCGTGACGTTGTTTTTGTTCAGACATTCGACCCTCTTTTCGCACATTGCGCATAACACGAACGATACGCGGCGAGGGGCGGCATCTTCGGGGTCAGTCCGCTTCCTCCCTCATGCCTTGCCCCGACATATTGCTCCGATCGGTGCATCAGCCTCCCCATCACCGCCCGCCTGCAAAGGGTATCGCGCCTGCGTCACGCGTTCAGCGAGGGGAGCCCGATGGGCCGGGTGCGTGAATACCGCCTTTTTGCGCCCGCCGCAACGCCTAGGGGGAACGATTGGGGGTCTCGGCGGCGGGGGCGGTCGATCCGGCCAACGCATCAGCGCATCGGGTCAGTGCTTCGTGAATCTGCTCGGGCGTGTCGGCATATTCGTGATCCAGCAGGCCCCGCTGGCGGAGATCGTTGAACAGGTCCAGGGCCTGCTGATACCACTCGCGGGCGCCGGTCCAGTGCCCGCGGCGCTCGCCGATCGGCGTGGCGGCGTCCTCGGCCAATGCCAGGTGGAACTCCCCCATCTTCTGATACGCCACAGCCCGGAGTTGCTGAATCCCGGCGCGCTGAGGATCCTGCTCGGTCAGACTCTCGGAGAGTTGTACCGCACGCTCGAAGCTGGCTTGCGTCTCTCCGTACCGGCGGAGCGCAAGTTGCGCCTCACCGCGTTCGATGCACGTTGCGGTGATGTCCTCCTGAATCAGCGCCTGCTCCGGATCACGGCTCGCGAGCTCCTCCTGGATGGCGAGGGCCGTTTCCAGACGGACCAGGGCCTCTTCCTGCCGACCCAGGTCCGAGAGGATGATGCCCAGCCATTGGTGGCCGATGGCGACACTGCGGCGGGCGTAGAAATGATCGCCCTGAGTATCGGCGAACGCTTGCGAATGAGCCAGAAACCGTTGATAGTGCTCCAGCGCCTCGGCCAGATTCCCCCGGGCGTATTCGATTTGCCCAAGCCGGGCCGTCCCGACGGCAAACCGCTGAATGATGGTCGGATCGTTGGGCCGGCGGGCGGCATCCTCTTCCAGCAGGTGCATGTACCGCCGATTGTGTCGGAGGGCCCCGTCCAGATCGCCCCTGGCCTGGAGCACGTCGCAGATGCGGCCGAGGGCGGCGCTGAGATGTGCTCGGACCACCTCGTCGTCGGGGTGGGCTGCCAGCCGTTGCTCGGCCAGGGCCTGCACACGCTGGTAATGCTCCAGCGCCTGGTCCATCTCTTTCCGGTTCGCGTGCACATCGCCGATCTTGAGCAGGTTCAGCATGGTCAGCCGCTGCGTGGATACCGGGTTGTCATCCGCGGCGGCGACCTGCTGCAGCAGATCCTGCGCCTTGTGGTAGCAGGCCAGTGCGCCCTCCAGGTCGCCCAGGTTGGCGGCGCTCAGTTCTCCCTGCACGTCGCCGAGGGTGACGTAGCCACCGGCCAGATGCCGCTTCAGGTTCACGTGGTCCCCTGCGTCCGCGGCCAGGGTGTTCAGGTACTTCAGACCCATGTCGACCAGGGAGCGGCGAGCCGTCGCCGCGCCGGGCAAATGCTTGATTTCGGGATCCACTTGAAAGATGAAGGCCTCCGCGAGTTCGCGAACCTGCCTGAAGCGCCGTTCGGCGAGTTCGGCCTGCTGCTGAGCCTCTGCGGTCTTCTGCTCGGCGAGCTGCTCGGCTTCGCGGGCTGCGTCCCGGTCCCGCACAGCCTGGCGCCAATAGTGGGTCGAAACGACGGCGGCGGCCAGCACCACCATCGCCAGCATGGCGGCCAGAGCCGTCCCCACCCGGTGCCGATACAGAAGCTTTCTGAGCAGATACCAACTGCTGTTCCGTTTGGCCTCGATCGGTTCGCCCGCCAGGTAATGGTCGATGTCCTGGGCCAGACGGCCGGCGCTCTCGTACCGCTGGTCGGGGTCCTTGGCGAGGGCCTTGAGCACGATGGTGTCAAGCTCGTCATCAATGCGCTCCGGCCTCGGGCGTTCGTCACCCGCAGCCGGGCCGGGCGACCGGTTCTCCTTCCTGTGCCGCAGCACCCGGCTGGGCCGGACCGGCGGCGTGTCCGCGATGTGCTTGAGCGTGGCCAGAACGTCATCCCCGATCGGATAGGGGTACTCTCCCGTGATCAGCCCGTAGAGCATGACTCCCAGGGCATAGACGTCGCTGCGCACGTCGACGGCGGCGCCGGAGCCCCGGGCCTGCTCGGGAGACATGTACGGCAGCGTGCCGGCCACCTCACCCACCATGGACTGAGTCATGGTTTCCGCACCAGAGCGCTGCCGGGCCAGTCCGAAGTCGAGAACGTGGGGCTCACCCGCCTCGTCCACCAGAATGTTCGACGGTTTCAGATCGCGGTGGATGATCCCCTTCAGATGAGCGTGGTTCACCGCCTTGCAGACGGTGCTCAGCAGTTTGAGCTTCTCCGCTCGGGTCACCTTGGGGTCACTGACGAACAGGTCCAGCCGCTGACCGCGGATGTAGTTCATCGCGAAGTAGTGGTGGCCGTCGGCGGTTCGTCCGGAATCGAAGATGGTGACGATGTGCGGGTGATCCAATGCGGCGGCGAGTTCGATCTCGCGTTCGAAATGCCGGCGGGCACGGTCGGTTGCATAGGGGCCTTCGCGCAGGACCTTCAAGGCCACCTCACGTTTGGTCGATTCCTGCAACGCCCGAAACACGATTCCCTGGCCCCCGCGGCGGATCTGGCCGAGGATTTCGTAGCCCGGGATCCGCGGCGGAGCGAGAGTCGCAAGAGCATCCGCCGAGAGCGCCGCCGACCGGAGGGCCCGCAGCCGCTGCACCCAGGTGTTGTGCTCGGCGAGCATCGCGGCCGAGCGCCGGGCGCAGGCCGCACAGTCGTGCAGATGCCGCTCGATGCGTTCGATTTCCGATTCGGCCAGTTCGCGGGCGTGATAGCCGGCGAGGTCGTTTTCGCTGAGGCAGCGCGACATGAGTCGATCACTCGCTGTCGCCGAGCAGTTCCCTCATCTTCGCGGTCACCTGCTCGGTCAGGCGCCATTTGATCGTGTGCACGTTATTCGGCTTGAGGTTCAGCTCGGCACAGACCTTGTCAACGGGCCATTCCTCCAGAACATGGTACTGGAACGCCTGGAACGTTCGCTCCTCCACTTCGGTTCGCAACACGCGCAGGCAGTGGGCCAGGTGTTCCTCCATCCAGATTCGCTCGAACACGTCGGCCGGACTCGGCTCGGGATCCTCCAGGGACTGTAACGCGTGCGTGTCCGCCTGCTGGTCGCGTTGGTGGCGGCGCAGATCGCTGATGCGGTGCTGCACGAGGGTTTTCAGCCAGCTCTTGAACTTGCCCTTCTGCGGATCGTAGGAGAAGTCGCCGATGTGATCGTAGATCGCGGTCAGGCAGTGCTGGGCGACATCTTCGGCGTCGGATTCGTCCAGCCCGCGGGTGCCGGCGAAGCGGATGAGCAGCGGCCGGTAGATCGCGTCGAACGTTCGCCAGGCGCCGGCGTCCGACCGATCGCGGATGCGCATCAACAGGCTGGGCCGTGTGGTCTCCACCCGCTTTTCGACCTCCCGCTGGGTCCATTCTACCAAGCGAGGGTGACTCACACACCAGGATTGTTTCCCTTACGCAACGACGCCGGCCGGGATGCCGCAACCGTGTCTGCACATGCATCGTGACCTTCCTTCCGGCCGTGTCCCGATCCTCCTTCAAGACTTATACGCATCTGGAGCTCACCCCCTCACACAGCCGACGGGCGCCTCGGACTGCCGGAGGATCCGATTCACTTGCCATCCGCGCGGGTTTCCGCCCACCGACCGGCCCGAAAAGGGCCGTGTTCTCGCCTGTCTGCATACGCCGTCGGATGATTGCGTGTGAGGTTCGCCGTCCCCGGGCCGTATGTATTTGCGCGGACCCTGCGACGCTCGCGCTCGACCGGATCGGGTCGGCTGCCGGAGTTGTGAAGTCCGACTGAGCGGCTTGCGACTCCGACGTCAGCGAAAACGTGGGCCGGGCCGGCTTTGTCCGCTGACAGGCGGCGGTTCGCTGCCAACCAGATCCGAGTTCCCGGGCACCACGCAGTGACCGGAATTCAGCGGCGCTGCACGGAGACAGCGATGGAGAGAACGCTTTGGGAGTGCAAAGGACCTCTGAAGGAGGTTTTTCGCATCACACGCGGATCCGCGCCGGCGTCGCGCGTCGGGCGGTGGAGGTGGGGCCGTTCACTGTCTATGGACAGCAGTGATCGGTGGGAGGCCACCGCCCCTCTTTCAACAACCGCCTGGTTTATGCTCTGAATCGCCCGTGCGTTGGCCGTTGATGCCGACGCTTGGCCGACCGGCTTCGTGTCTTCCGCCGATGCGATCATGGGAGGACGGAAAGAAGAAACTGCCAGAAACAGGAGAGCGAATCATGTACAAGTCGATCGTTGCGGTCGTATCCTTGTGGGTGCTCGTCGCATCGGCTTCGGCCGAGATCACGCCCAATCTCATCGTCTACGACGTCGGCCCGCTGCAGGCCACCGGGCAGGAGTACGTCACGTATCGCCTGGTGGTCGCCCTCAGCGAGGTGGACGACTGGACCGCCGCCGAACTCACCGCGACGGTCTCCGACGCCGTCTTCTACCAGGACCCCGACAACGACGGGAATCCACCCGACCCCGCGGGTTTCGCGACCTGGCCGGACAGTGAGGTCACGTCGTACTACACCAGCCCCGACGATCATCCGAACGCCGCCTATTCCGGCACCGCCGTCGGCTTCAATGCCGGCCCGACCGAAACGGCCACCAGCCTCTACGCGGACTGGTACGACGTTGTGGACACCGGCATCGGCACGTTCGTCATCGCGCAGATTACGGTCGTCCCCCAGTCCTCCTCCTGGACGGGGCAGGTGGAGGTGACCGTGGACTCAGTGAATGATCCGGGCGTGGTCGGCTCCTGGACCATCAGCTCGGCCGACTACGAGCCCGTCCTCACCACCACCTACACCGGCGCGAGTGGCGGCAGCTACAACACGCCCGGCAACTGGAATCTCGGCCTCGTCCCCATCAACACGGTCATCAACCGCTACAATGTGATCATCCCCAACAGCAAGTCCGTCTACTACGACGTTCCCGGGGAGGGGGAGATCAGCGGCCTCTCTCTGGGCACCGGCAGCACGTTCTACTTCACCACCGGCAACGCATTGCAGGTCCGCGGCACGTCGGTGGTTGCCGGCGTCATCAACGCAGCAGGCCCCGGTGCCGCTTTCCTGGCCCCCAGCCGTTTCTCGGCCTTCGCCGGCGACCAGGCGCGAATTCTCGTCAGCGGCCAGGGGCACGTGCACTTTGCAGCCCCATCCTACACCGCCGGCTGGATCCAGAATGCCAACCTGGACATTCTGACCGCCGTCGACGCGGGCTCGCGGCTGGACCTTTCCTCGCTGGAGGATATCAGTGTACCCATCACCACCGCCGACTATGGGCGCACGTACACCATCGCCGCTCGCAACGGCGGCGAGATGGATCTATCCGGCGTCACCACGATGTCTGGTGCTCTCGGCAACAACAACTGGCTCCGCATTGAGGTCGGCAGCGGCAGCGATATCGACTTGGAGTCACTGCAGTTGACGCAGAGACGTATCCTGTTCGACATCAACGTCCCGGAATATACGCTGCCCTCCTTGGAGAACGCCTATTCGACCACGTTCGACCTCAGCGATGCGCAGACCCTGAACGTCCCCTCGCTGGCCGCCTGCAACGAGTCCACGTTTACCGTGCCCAACGGCGCGACCGTCAACGCCGGGCAACTCAGCAGCTTCACCTACGGCAGCCTGGCCATCGCCGACGGCGGCACGGTCTACGCCCCACTGCTGACCGATTTCGCTGGCAGCATTCTCAATCTCAACCAGTACCGCACGCTGACCGCACCGCCTTTCACGAACATCAACGATGCCCGGATGCGACTCGACGATCTGGCCACTCTGACGGCTGCGGCCACTTCGTATTCGTGCGGTTTCATCGTCAACGCCGACACGGAGATCCTGGCCGCAAAGAACGGCGCCGAGCTGAATCTGCCCGCGCTGGCGACGCTGGCCGTTCCTGTCACCAACGCTGATTATGGCCGAACCTACTCCGTCGTCGCCACCGGCGGCGGTCTGATCGATCTGTCCGCGGTGACCACGATCGATGGAGCCAACGGCAAGAACAACTGGCTGCGCTTCCACGCGGCCGACAGCAGCGAACTGGCGCTGGATTCACTCACCCATCTCGACGGCCGGACTCGCTTCGATCTCGAAGTGCCCCTCTACGAGATGCCGCTTCTGGAGGAGTGCGCCAACACCGTGTATTTCAATCTTGCCGAGGGGACTCAACTCATCCTGCCCGCCCTGCAACGGATCACCGGCGCGGGTAACACCCTGGAAGTTCCGGTGTTCGCCGCGTTCATCGCGCCACAGCTCACCGATCTCAACGGAACCACGGTTGATCTGTCGCTGGGCGCCACCATCGACGCCCCGAACGTAACCGTTTTCACCTCGGGCAACCTGCTGCTTACCCAGGTCGAGCAGGGCGGTCTGTTCCTGAACTTCCCGCCGTTCACAAGTATGAACAACTCACGCATCATCCTTGAGGATGGCGCCTCCTTCACGGTGGCCGCCTCATCCTACTCCTGCGGGTTCGTCCAGAACGCCGACATCGACATCCTTTCGGCGAACACGAGCTCGATCCTCGACCTGTCCTCCCTGCAAAGCCTCAACATACCCGTCTCCAGCGACAACTGGGCCCGGACCTACTCCATCGCCGCCCGCAACAACGGCGAGATTGACCTCTCCGGCACGTCCACCATTTCCGGAGCCAACAGCACCAACTGGCTGAAGATCAGCGCGGAAAGCGGAGGACACATTCTCTTTGGCAACGTGTTCGCCACCGCGAAACGAACCCGATTCGTCATCGACGGAACGGCATCCAGCTTCGATTTTGGCGGCGGCCTGACCCTGAACGCTCCGGTCCAGTTCAAGGCCACCCTGTCGCCCACCATCAGCTTGGCCGGCCATTACAGCTTCAATCACACCGCCGAGGCGGACATCAGCCTGGCCGGCGGAATCATGCAATTCGACGGCTCCGGGCTCCAGCGCCTGGAGGTTGGCGGCCAGGACGTCGGCGTGCCCGCCGGCGCCATCACCAACAACTTCCAGATCGGCCAGTTGATGGTCGGCCAGACCACCCAGCCCACCGTCGTCAAGCTGGTGGACCAGGTGAACAATGGCAATCGCGGCACCAGCGGGCGAGAGGCCCTCTATCTCCAGGGCTTCCCCGGCAGCGACAGCGGCCTGCGCATCCTCGGCGGGTCCACGCTGGTCATCGAGAACCTCCAGCTCTACGTCCAGGAAGGCGACGAGTGGGTGCACATCAACAGCCTGTTTCCCCCGGACACCAACCAGATCGCCTATGACGACGGCTTCATCGCCCTCTCCATCGTGGAGAGCGACTGCGACGGAAACAGCATCGACGACCGGGTCGACGTTCTGCTGGGCAACTCCGAAGACTGCAACGAAAACGAGCTCCCGGATGAATGCGAAATCGAGGTGGGCAGCCCGGCCCCGGGCGGTCCCTTCCACTGCACCGAAAACTGCGACCCGGACTGCAACATCAACGGCATCCCGGACGCCTGCGACATCGCTGACGGCACCAGCCTCGACTGCAACGCGAACGGCGTGCCCGACGATTGCGACATCGCCGCCGGCACCAGCGCCGACACCAACGTAAACGGCATCCCCGACGATTGTGAGGACTGCAACAACAACTCTATCCCCGACTTCCAGGACCTGGCCAACTGCACCGGCAGCGCCTGGTGCGATGACTGCAACGGAAACGGCGTCCTCGACTGGTGTGACACGCACTACGGCACCAGCGACGACGTCAACGGCAACATCGTTCCCGACGAGTGCGAGGCCGACTGCCAGCCCAACGGCTTGCCGGACAACTGGGACATCTCGCACGGCATCAGCCAGGACTGCCAGCCCAACGGCGTCCCCGACGAGTGCGAGCTCGCGGCCGGCACCAGCGAAGACGTCAACGGCAACAGCGTGCCCGACGAGTGTGAGCCCGACTGCCAGCCCAACGGGCTGCCGGACAACTGGGACCTCTCCCAGGGAATCAGCCAGGACTGCCAGCCCAACGGCGTTCCGGACGAGTGCGACATCTCGGCCGGCACCAGCGACGACGCCAACGGAAACGGCATTCCCGACGAGTGTGAGCCCGACTGCCAGCCGAACGGCATTCCCGACGGCTGGGACATCGCCCAGGGCACCAGCGAGGACTGCAACGAGAACACCGTCCCCGACGAGTGCGACATCGCGTCCGGCACCAGCGTCGATACCGACCTCAACAGTGTTCCGGACGAGTGCCAGGACTGCAACGGCAACAGCATCCTCGACTGGATGGACATCGCGTCCGGCACCAGTGAGGACTGCAACGAAAACCAAATGCCCGATGAGTGCGAGACCGGCTTCGACACGTTCCAGTGGACCGGCCCGGACGGCGGCTCCTTCCTTGAGCCGGTCAACTGGGATCCGGCCCAGGTGCCCGGCGGCGATGCCCTGCTGCTCAACACCGGACCCGGCGACAATCGGGCCGTTCTGAACGCCCCGGGCGAGAAGCGCGTCTGCGGCCTGACCGTCGAAGCCACCGGAGCCGGTCTGCAAATCCTGCGGATCGATACCGGCAGCACGTTGCACCCGGCCAGCGGCACGGTCGTCAACGCCGGAGGCAAAGTCGACCTGCGCGGCGGCGCCCTGATCACCTCCACGCTGGCCAACGCCGGCGGCACCCTCACCGGTTACGGCCACGTCGACGCCGACGTGACCAACGCGGGCGATATCTCCGGCGCGATTGGCCGGACGCTCACGTTCACCGGCGCTCTCTTCGACAACCAGCCGGCCGGCACGGTCCTGGTTCCCAGCGGTTCGGTCGTCGATATCCAGTCCGCCGGCGTCACGCAGGCCGGCCGGTTGGAGATTCGCTCCCAGGGCGTTGCCGGCTTCACGTCGGTGCTGACCAACCTGAGCGGGGCCGACGTTTCGCTGCTCGGCGGTACACTCGTGGCCGGCGGCTTCGTCAACGCCGAATCGGCCCGGTTCAGCGGCTTCGGCACGATCGATGCGAACGCCGGCAACGAGGGCGACTTCACCCTGATCGGCGACACCCAACTGCTCGGCGATCTGCACAACGACGGGGCCATCACCCTTCAGGACGGTACGTTCCTCGTGATGGGCGACCTGACCGGCTCGGGCAAGATCATCGGCAACTTCTTCGGCAAGAAAGGGTCCAACGGTCTGACCGTTCAGGGCGACTTGGCCGTCGGCGCCGAGGCCACGCTCACGATCGCCAACGGCGCGCTCGCCGCGGCACAGGTCTGCGATATCGCCATCAATGACGACAGCCGCTTTGACTTCACCGCAGGTACTCTCCAACTCGCGGGCGATCCGTCCGCCGGCCCGCAGACGCTGGAGGTCCTCAGCGAGAACGTCGGCCGGAGCGTGACGCTGCCCGACGGCAAGCGGTTCTCATTGAACAAGCTTCGCCTCGGCCCGACGGCGACGACCGTTCACCTGGCGGACGCTCACGACAACGCGCCCGGGGCAGGCAATGAAGCTCTGTACGTCCACGACCTGGTGCTCGAACCGGGCATCACGCTTGACCTGCGCGGACTGCGGATCTACTACGCTTCGGTTACGCCGGCGGATCCCTTCGACCCCGGCAGCGGCGTTACCGTGATCGACACGGTCGGCGGCGGCGGCCTGATCCCCATCGGCCCGCCCATCAAGGGCGATTGGGACGACGATGCGGACGTCGATCTGACCGACTACGTTGAGTTTCCGGCCTGTCTGACCGGTCCCGACAACCCGCCGGTGCCCGGAGGCTGTGCCGCGTTCGACTTCGAGGACGACAAGGACGTGGATCTGACGGACTACGGCGCGTTCCAGCTCGCTTTACCCACATGGTGAAGTTGAGCTGGAGCGCTGACGCACCGGCGTTCGACAACACGGCGATGCTCAGCCCAATCATTGAGGCTCCCGGTCCCGGTACGCGCATCCTGAAACCGATTCGATCCGTGGCAACTGTTCGCTGTCGCGGAGTCTTCGGTGGGTCCCGCCTGCCGGGCGGGACCTACCGAAGTTCTCTTCTCCTCTTCCTTTGAGTAGAGCCAGGTGATTCATCGCCTGGGTCCTGTGCGACACAGGACCTTCTTCGTCCCGCAGGGACGACTGATCCGCTTCGGAATCTGTCGCCACGATCCATCCCGAGCACTTTCCTCCGTCAGAGGAACGCGCCCACCGCCGTCACCGGGAGACGCCAATATCAGAGATGACCCGTTGAGCTGCCCAAGGGCCGGCGGCCGCCTCAGAGTCGCTCGTGCAGCGCGACACAACGTCCCGTGCCTGCTTCGTGGAACAACACGAGACTGCCCTCATTCACCAGGCCCAGGTCGAATGCCTCGGCCCGCTCGAATGGCCGGATTCGCCGCCACGACGACCGGGTGAAGCTTGTGGCGCCGGG
>CAZBFW010000070.1:0-11271 GCA_964491135.1 uncultured Phycisphaeraceae bacterium
CCGGATACCGCTGCTTCATCAGCCGCAGCAGCTCAAACCCGTCCGAGCCGGGCATATTTACGTCGGTGATGACGATGTCGAACGGCTTGCGGCCCAGCAGCGCGTGGGCCTCGTCAAACTTCGCCGCCCGGTCCACGTGGTATCCCTCTATGGAAAGAAACTCGCTGAGGGAGTCCACGATGATCGGATCGTCATCCACGAGCAGGATCGTCGCCTTGGTCTTCTCGTCCATCGGTGTCTCCGCTCGGCGGACGTCCGTCACCGGTCCGCCACCTCCGTGGCCAGGCTGTCCGCGGGTATCTCCACAACAAACGCCGCTCCGCCCTCCGGACGGTTCCGGGCCGTGATCCGCCCGTGCAGCCGCTCGATGTAGTCCTTGCAGATCGCCAACCCCAGCCCCGTCCCCTTGCCCTCGTGCTTGGTCGTGAAGAACGGCTCAAACACCTTGTTCGCGTCGTCCGGCAGGCCGCAGCCGGTGTCCTCGAAACGAACCACCACGTCGCGATCCTTCACGGACGACGTGATGATCAGCCGCCCGCCGTTTGGCATGGCGTCAATCGCGTTCTTGATCAGGTTGCAGAACACCTGGAACAGCCGGCTGCCTCGCACCGGCGGCATCTGCGCGTCCGCGAAGTGGGCCGCCACCGTCACGCCGTTTCGGTCCGCCTGGTCGCTGAGCGTTCGAATGGCCTCCTCCAGCGCCGTGTTCACGTTGCCGCCGCGAGCCTCCGTGTGCGCGCTGCGCGAGAACTCCAGCAGCTCGCTGATGATGTCCGCCATCCGCAACAGCCCGGACCGCGCCCGATCCAGGAAATCCGCAAGCTTCTCAGAATCCACGGGATCCTGCGTCGCGAGCCGCCGCGCCAGGCTCATGTACCTCAGAATGCCGTCCAGCGGATTGTTCAACTCGTGGGCCACCCGGGCGGCCAGCTTCCCGACGGCCGCCAGCCTCTCCGAGACGGCCAACCGCCGCTCCAACGACGCCCGCGGCGATACATCTTCCGCCACCAGCACCGCCCCGATCACGTCCGCGCTGCCGTCCGACCGCAGCGGACCACAGAATAGATTCAGCAACCGCTCGTCCTGGCCGTCCTCGGAATAGAGGACACTGTCGTACCGCTCCGGCCGGCCCGTATCCATGACCCGCCGCAGCTCGGTCGACCAGTCCTGGTATTGCCCCTCCACCGTCCCGGCCGCCAGGGTCTCGCTGATGCTGGGATGCTCCGGGAAGAGCGTCACCGCCACCTGGTTGCGTTGCACGATCCGCAACGCCCGGTCGAAGATGACCACGCCCACCGGAAGGCTGTGGAACAGCTCTTCGGCGATGCCGGCCAACGGGATCGGCGTCGGCTTCACCACCCCCGCGGGGGTCTGGCCGGCGCTGGGCGGGATGTTGTCGCGATCAGCCATGCGTTTCGGACGTTGCGTTATGGGAACCTGGGTTGATGCTGGATCGCATCATTTATCGGGCGACAAGGCCAAGAAACACGCCGGATTGTGGTTCCTCGTCAACAATATCGGCAAATGGCGTTTTTGATCAAGCTGCGTGGTGATTTCGGGAAACGCCATGTGCCACTGCTCCTGCACCGTGCCACTGCTCTTGAGCAGTGCCGCAAACGGGGTCGGGGTTCAGGGGTCAGGGGCCTGTGTGCCACTGCTCTTGAGCAGTGCCCGGGGGTTGCGTGCCACTGCTCTTGAGCAGTGCCCGGGGCGGCACGGCCCTGCAAAACCTGCCGTGAATTTGACAATTTACCTAGACGTGCTATGTATATATGTAGATGGTCTAGGTATGGAGCCCCGGTCATGGATTCGCGTTTGCTTTGGGGAACGGTGGAGATGCTCATCCTGGATGTGATATCCAGGGGGCCGAGCTACGGGTATCAGATCAGCCAGACGGTGTTGGCCGAGTCGCGTGGGTACTTCGAGTTGAAAGAGGGCAGCCTGTACCCGGCCCTGCACCGGCTGGAGCGGCAGAGGCTGCTCTCGTCGTATTGGGTGGACACGCCGGAGGGGCGGCGGCGGAAGTTCTACCGTCTGACTCCGGAGGGTCAGGCCGCCCTGGAGGCCAAGCGGCAGGAGTGGCGGCAATTCTCGGCCGGTGTGGACGGCGTACTGGGGACGAGTCGTGGATTGGCCTGAGACAATTGCGAAGGGGCTTCCGAATCCGCGCAGCGGCGAGCCGCCGAGCCTGCGGCAGGACATCATCGACGAACTCTCCGACCATCTCACCTGCGCCATGACGCGCGAGTTCTGCCGGACCCCGGATGAATCCCAGGCCAGAAAGGCGGTTCTCGCCCGCTTCGGAGACCCTGTGCGTATTGCCTGCCAGCTCTGGCTCGCGGCGATGAAGGAGACGATCATGAAAGAGCGCATTGTGATGGCCGGCGTTGTCGTTGCGGCGTTGGCCTGCGTCGTCACCGCGGTCGTCGCCTGGACGGCGGTGCGGCAGAACCAGGCGGTGAACCGCGCCGTGCTGGCAAAGCTGGAGTCGCTTGTTAGCAGACCGAATTCCGAATCAGCCCCATCAGACTGGGTCAAGGTCGTGGTGCGTCTGCGAGAAGGTTCAGCCGACGGACCACCGGTGGTTGGGACGGCCGTGTGGCTTAACGGCGACGCGTTCGGGACAGGGGAATGCACACTCGATGGAACCACGGATGCCTCCGGAATGGCCATGTTCGGCCCGATTCGGCCGGGACGGTACGACCTGAGCCTGACCGTGCAGGGACTTGCGGGGGGCGAGGAACTGACGCTGTATCCTCGGGCGGTTCAGGAATTCGTGTTGGTCTGCCCGCCTGCGGACGTTTGGACGCGAGCCACGATTCGCGTGGATTGGCCGGAGGAACTTCCCGCGGGCGATCTTGCCGCAGCGCTCCTCTTCAGCCCCGTTGAACGGACGCTGACCCTGGACAACCGAACGTGGGCCGTGCCGCGGCTGTACGTGGTGGTCGGACGCGACAACTGCCTGCTGGAGAAATTCTTCTCGTCTTCGTCTCTCGCGGAGCAGATGCTTCCGTCCTGGGACGATGACGATCGCCCGCTGAAAGAACGTCTTGAGATCGGAATGATGAGCGAGCATGAGCTTTTCTCACACGATGACGCCGCAGGTGGTCCGGATGAAGCGAATGACTGCGTCCGGGCGCACATCTCTGGGTATCGTCTCTCGACGACCGAGATCTGGAAGCGCGAGTCTGAACCCGGAAGTGGCAGAACGTTGAGATCGAAGCTCGGCGTGGATACGTATCGCCGGCAGAACGCACCCCTCTTCTCCTCGAAACCCGGAGCGTCATGCTCGGATTCGACGTGGACCATCCCGCTTTCGCCGAGACTGGTGGAGAAGGTGATCGCCGCAGCGGCGGAGTCGGAAGCAGACAAGCCGGCGGGCACGCCATAGCGCAGGGCACCGTGTTTGGTCCGCATGGAGTTGGGGAACCTGCTGGACCGATCCCGGCGCGCCGGGACTATCTCGGTCCCTCCGTGGTGGGAATCCGGCCTGCCTTTGACGCCGCGCAGCGGTGTCCAGGGTCCCGCGAGCACGCGTGCGAAAACGCAGCCTGCGCGAAGGGATTCTCGCAAAGCTGGGGCCGAGAAGGAATTCTCAGCCCAACACGAACTCTCTTTCTCTGTTGCCGAAGGTAAGTACCATCGCGCATGGCGGACCGTGCGAGTTCACTTCGCAAGCAGCGTCTCGCCGGTCATCGCCTCCGGCTTCTCCAACCCCATCATCTGCAGCGCGGTGGGGATGATGTCCGCCAACGTGCCGCCTTCGCGCAGGCGGCGGCCTTTGAGCCGGTCGTCCGCCACGATGAGCGGGACGTCAAACGTGGTGTGGGCGCGCTGGGCGTCGCCGGTGGCCGGATCGATCATCTGCTCGCTGTTGCCGTGGTCGGCGGTGATGATCAGGTGCCCGCCCTTGGCCAGCGTGGCGTCGACGATTCGGCCGACGCCGGCGTCTACGGTCTCAATGGCCTTCTTTGCGGCCGCAATGTCGCCGGTGTGCCCCACCATGTCACCGTTGGCGAAATTCACCACGACCACATCGTACTTGTCGCTCGCGATCGCCTTCAGCACTTCCTCCGTCACCTGCGGGGCGGACATCTCCGGCTTCTGGTCGTACGTGGAGACGTCACGCGGCGACGGAACCAGGATCCGATCCTCGCCGGGGAACGGATCGTCGCGGTAGTCGTTGAAGAAGAACGTGACGTGGGCGAACTTCTCCGTCTCGGCGCAGCGAAGCTGCCGGATCCCCAGCCGCCCCGCGTAGTCGCCGAACATGTCCTTCATCTTCGGCGGCTTGGGGAACATGACCTTCACGGGCAGGCCCTGCTCGTACGCGGTGAGCGTGGCATAGTACAGGTCCAGCTTTTTCGGCCGGTCGAAGCCCAGCCGGGTCTCGTTGCCTTCCTTGTCCTTCGTGGTGAAGGGGAACTCGTCGAACGTGAACGCCTTGGTGATCTCGCGCGGGCGGTCGCCGCGGAAGTTGAAGAACACGATGCTGTCGCCGTCCTGGATAGTGATCGGCTCGCTGCCGCCGGGGCAGATCACCGTCGGCTCGATGAACTCATCGCCCCGCTGCTCGTCGCGCGTGGGGTGGTCGTAGTAATACTGGAACGCCTCTTCCGCGGAGGCCGCCCGGTGCCCCTCGCCAAGCGTAAACATGCGATACGCCCGCTCTACGCGGTCCCAGAAGTTGTTACGGTCCATCGCATAGTACCGGCCACTTACCGTCGCCACCCGGCCGACGCCGATCTCCCTCATCTTCGCCTCGATCTGCCGGATGTACTCGATGCCGGCGTCGATGGGCGAGTCACGCCCGTCGCCGAAGGCGTGCAGGTACACGCGGTCCGCCGGGAAGTTGAGCCGCTTGGCCGTTTCGAGAATGGCGTACAGATGCGGCAACACGCTGTGTACGCCCGCGTCGGAGCAGAGCCCCATGATGTGGACGCCACCGCCGGTCTTGCGGGCCCGTTCGTAGGCACCGACCAGGGCCTCGTTTTTGTAGAACTCGCCGCCGCGGATGGCCTTGTTGATCCGCATGATCTCCTGGTCCACCACCCGGCCGGCCCCGATGTTCTGGTGCCCGACCTCGCTGTTGCCCATCACGCCGTCCGGCAGCCCGACGGCCTCCCCGCTGGTGCGGATGAGGACGTTGGGGTAGTCCCGCATCAGCCGGTCGTCCACCGGCTTGCGAGCCTGGTGGATGGCGTTGGTGTCGTTCTGCTTCGGGTCGGGGTTGTGGCCCCAGCCATCGCGGATGATCAGCACAAACGGTCGACGCTTCAGCACGCTCACGCGGCACTCTCCTTCCGGTCAGGGCGTTTCGAGCACGGTAGTGTAGGGGCGGGGACGGCGGAATTCCAATGGGGCCAGGGAAACGCAAAAACGCGGAAAAGCAGAGACTCAGCGCGGGCTGCGCCCGCAACCCGAGGGACGAAGGGACCCCGGCGCGGCGGGCAGGCTCCGTGACGGAGCGACAGAGGAAGGCTGGGGACTTTGGGTCGCCCAGGCGACTCGCTGTGGTGAGCTGTAGGAAGGGGTGAGGGGGGTCGTGACGTTTGCTTGTGGGTGGGGGGTAAGCGAACGGGGCGAGCGAGGCTCGTATTGTTTGTGGGACCGGCTTTCCAGCCGGTCTTTGGGGATTGCGCTGGCCGTCCCCGCACACAGAGTGCTCCGGCGTACGAACATGGCAGGTGGACGGTGCAGCGCAGAGAAACGCCGGAGGTCAGGGAGGCAGGAACAGCGGCCGTAGGCCGGCGTGAGGATAGCCCGGCCTTTGAAGGCCGGGTTCGGTGCCCGGTGCCCCCAGACTCCTTTGCGTCCCGAAGGGACAGAACGAGTCCCTCACGTTGCGTTCAAGCCCGTTCACGGGCCTTGCCCGCCGCAGCGGGCTTGTAGGCCGGTCCTTCGAGAACCGGTTGATCGGACGCTCGCCCCTCCCCTACTCCCGCCACCGCGTTTTAACACCATCGGGCACTCGACGGATCGTATGCGTGAGTCGCGTATGCCGGAACGGAAGCAGGAGTGGGCGGGGGCTGATGCGTGACGCGGTCTTTCGGCCTCGTTTGGAGGCAGGGTATCCGATGCGAGACCGAAACTGGATCAGTATTCCGCACCTGGCCCGCGAAATGACCGCCCGATCAGCTCAAGCGCTTTCGATGTCCTCGATCACGCGATATACCTCTGTCCACGAAGGGTCGCCGTTCTGGTGGTGTCGCCTGGCACGCTCAGCAGCACGGGCCCGATTCGGAACGATCCTCGAATAGTCCGCTTGGGCCTTCGGGCTGAAGGGTTGCATGAACCGCGCCTGCCACTCTCGCTCGATTCTGTTGACGACGGCACGGCAGTCCACGAACGCCTCTCCGGTGTCGACGAGGTGCAGCAGGGTCCACACTTCGTAGCATGGATTGGACAGTGCGACCCCAACTCCTGATTGCTCGCCCCGAGTTTTCGCGTTGTCAGCCGCGACCTGCCGATCGTGCGTCCCCTCGCGATCAATCAGCGCCCAGACGGAGTCTTGATCCGCATCGTCGTCGTGCAGTCTGAGAGTCTGAAGCTGTTCCTCGGCACACTGAACTACCTCCGCTGCCGATGCACGATGATGAGGGTTGCGTACGATCGTGAGCGTCAGCTTCTCCTTCACGAGCCGTTTCAGAACGTTGAAGTATGAAACGGCGGTGCGCGCATCATCGCAGACAATCACGACGATGGGAAGAGGCGGACGCGAGCACATAGGGCGCGAGCCGTAACGGTTTCGGCGGGTGCCGGCGTTTTTTGATCGGCGGCTTCTTCGCGTCACTCATCGCTCCGTGAAAGTTCCAAGAGACGGTAGTGCGCCGTAGCGACCCTGCAAGTAGCGACGCCGCATGTTGAGGTTGTTCCGCTCGCGGAACTCTGCGACAGAATACAAGCGGCTTGCGCCTGCCGCATCCTTCTCGGTCAGGTACACCTGATCACGGCGCAGCGCTGCATTCCTCGCTTCGTCGTCGAGGAGGGCGGTCTCGTGCGTGGTGAAAACCAACTGCCCTCGTGCCTCGTCGGCGGGGGGTTCACAATTGAAGTGCTCAACAAGCGCGCGGAGAAGAACTGGGTGCATGGATGCGTCGAACTCGTCCACGAACGCGGCCCTCGGTTTGTCGGCGTGAGTCAGGTCGTAGACCAGGGGCGCCCACTCCACGAATCGCTTGGTTCCCAGAGATTCTCGCTCGTAAGGCAGGGCCACCGCGTGACTCTCGCTCTCGTGCAGAAACGTGAGGCGGTAGGGAGTGCGTCTGCGCCCTCGGGGTGGCTCGCCTGTGGTGGAATCCTCCTCAACGATCAGGCGACTCTCCAGGAACTCCAATGCGTTTTTTTCCGCTCCAGGCTTGATCTCTTCATGCTGCACATCTACGACGCCGATGTCGGCCATCTGGAGTCTCGCGAGCAACCAGTGGCCGAACGCCTTATCATGGCGCATTCGCTCGGCCACGGCGGTTGTGCTAAAAAACCCTGGAATCGGATTCGACGACGGATCCGAGTGTTTAAGAAGCCTCCTCAAGGCAACTGCAATCTGCTTCGCGACACCGGGCGCAAGGCTATCGGCCAAAGACAGCAGAAGTGCATTGGGGCGGAACTCTCTGGAAACGAGCTGGAACTGGGACTCCTCTGTCCAAACACCGGTTACCTTCTGTCCGTCGCGGTCTATCAACGTCTCTATCGTCCCGTCGGGGAGAATGCGGACGAGTCGCTCCGAAGCGAAGGCTTCGTGCTTGAATGCGATGTTGTAGTCGTACACTTGCCCGTCAATGACCGCCTTGGCTCCAAGCACGACCGACTGACGCGATTGAGGTCCCAGCGCGAAGGGTTCGTAGAAGGGCAGGAGAGCATCGGACGAGAGCCTGGGCGTAACCGTGAGCAGGTGCCGCAGCGAACCGGCCGCCCGAATCAGCGTCGACTTTCCGGACGCGTTGGGGCCGTACAAGGCCACCGCACGAAGCAGGCGAAGGGGTTCCTCGTCCCCTTCAACCTTCACGTTGGCGACGCCGCGATCCGACTCTGGATCGATGTCCGTCGCGAGCATCGACAGCCGGAATTCGTCGCGAAAGCAGCCGAAGTTACGGCCGTAGAATTCGATGAGCATATTCGCCTCGCCGCCTCGCGCAACTTTCCTGCGCACCCGGTTCGCCCTCTGCCCATATCGGCTGCAGGAACGCTGGTACACGAGCGATTCCCGGGCGTGCGTACAGATTTTCTGCGCGACCTGGACTGGAGTCAAGCGGCGGCCTTCGCTGGGAGGGGTTAGGCGGGACATCTGGTTTTGCGATTGTTGTGAGCAGGAGGATGGAGTTCAAGGAGGAGGCAGAGTGCGCGCGTGCCACAGAGTGGCGCCCCGTTGGGGCTCACTTCGTCTGGGGCGCGGGGTTCCAGCGGCTCACGCCGCCGGTTACACCCTTACGCCTCTTCGAGGCTGGGGGAAAGGCGGCGATGGAAAGCCCGGCTCATCGTGCCCTGTTTGGCTGTGAGCCCAGCCCGAACGAGCTTTGCTCGCCCAGCGCCAGCGCGACCGGCTTGCCGAAAGCCCGTTGAAACGGGCTGTGGGAGCGAGGGACGGAAGGGCAGGGTCTGCGTGGCGGGCAACCGGTCGTAAGCGACCGGCCTGCAAGCCCGCCTGCGGCGGGGAAGGGCCGTGAGCGGGGCTGGGGGATCGGACGGATGGAACCCGTCGGACAGGGGCGTGGACCTCGGCGCGCCAGGGGACGCGATGGACACGATGGACGAAATGGACGCGATGGACAGGACGGACGGGATGGCAAGGCGGCGGAGCCGCTGATCCCCAGGCACGGTGGATACCGGAACCTGAAGAGCTTCCAGGTGGCCCAACTGGTCTACGACGTGACCGTGCGATTCTGCGATCGGTTCATCGACCGGCGAAGCCGCACGCATGACCAGATGGTGCAGGCGGCCCGATCGGGCATTCAGAACATCGCCGAGGGCAGCGTGGCGAGCGGGACCTCAAAGAAGACGGAACTGAAGCTGACGAACGTGGCCAGGGCCAGCCTGGAGGAACTTCGCCTGGACTATGAAGACTTTCTCCGCCAGCGAAACCTGTCGCGATGGGCTTCGGACGATCCCAGGAGAAGGGCGCTCGTGGCCCGGCGCTGCGCAACCGCCGACGGCGTGGCGCAATGGGTGAAGGAGATTTGTGACAGACATGGACAGGATGGACCCGCCGCGGCGGGCAGGCTTCTGGACCCGATGGACGCTCCAATCATCCGGAGTCCATCCAGTCCACGCGGTCCATTCAGTCCATCGACTCCGTGGAAGCCGTGGCCGCCAACGCGGCGCTGGTGCTGATCGGAGTCGCAGTGGCGCTGCTCAATCGACAAATCACTGCGCAAGCCGCGGCGTTCGAACGCGAGGGGGGCTTCACCAAACGGCTTTACCGCGTGCGGCAGGCCCGAAGGACCGACCGCCGGAGATAGGAGCGACCAGGCCTCGCAGGCCGGCCTACAAGCCCGCCCGCGGCGGGGAAGGCCCGCGAACGGGCCTGGGGCGGAGGACGACGTGCCGCAAGAGCTGACCGGCTGGAAAGCCGGTCCCACAAAGCAAAGCGGCTCTGACATTCGCCTGTTCTTGCGTTTTTCAGTCTACCTGCCATGTGCTTGCGACGAAGCACCGCTCAAGAAGCGGTGGCACAACGGGTCCCACAGGCTCAGCGGGGTTTGATGGTGATGGCCTTGGGCGTTGTGGGGCAGTGGAGCTGGCATTGGCCGCAGCCGGTGCAGCCGGTGGCCAGGATGCGCGGGGGGCCGGAGTCGGGGGTCTGGATGGCCGTCACGCCGATGGGGCAGGCGTCCGTGCAGTGCGTGCACTTCTCGCCCTGGCTTCGGACGCACACGGCCGGGTGGACGATGGCCGTCCCCATGCGCACGGAGTATCGGTCGAGGACGGGGAGCAGCGCGCCGCTGGGGCAGTTGGCTGCGCAGGCCAGCGTTTCACACAGAGTGCAGGCGGCCAGGTCGGGGTCGATGATAGGCGTGCCGTGCGCGGCGTCGGCCGGATCGTGCAGCGCCACGATGGCCTTGGCCGGGCACACGCCGACGCACGTGCCGCAGCGATAGCAGGTGTCGTTGAAGGCGTCTTCCGGAATCGCGCCGGGCGGCCGGAGGTGGATGCGCGGCGTGGGCAGACGGAGCCGATCGCCGAGGTAGTCGGCAAGCGGGCCGACCATGCGGGCCAGCCCTTCGCGGAAGAATCGTCGGCGGCTGGAATGGGAGTCGGCGGGGGTCACGTCGGGTCGTCCTATGCCGGTTCGGCCGGCCGGTTCTCACGAGGCCGCTTTGCCGCGGTCAGCGTCCTGATCGGCACCCGAACAAGCCCGGGAGCCTGCGGGGGCGCCTTATCATACTACACACGTCCGAATCCTTCGCCTCCCGCGCGAATTCCGCCGCCGGCACCGGCGCGAGTCCTTTGTCCTTCGTCCCTTCGTCCCGGAGCCTGCCCCGGCGCGCCGGGGTCCCTTCGTCCCTCGGGTTGCGGGCGCAGCCCGCCACGTGTCTGAGTATAGGCGACAGGCCGGCGGGCTGACATGCCTTGTCTGCGCAAGGAAGAGGGCCGTCCCGGCTCTCTTCGGAACGGCCCAGTGCTTCCCTACCCCTGGCTTCTCTCCCCACCCGCCAAGAGAAAGAAAGGATTCATCCCTCCTACGGCTCAACACAACGCGGCGTAGCAGCAGGCGGTCAGGAACATCATGCGAGCCTTACGCCGGAAAAACCAATACACCACGTGGGCCGTATACATGCTTCTTGCCTCCTCCTCAGGAAAGCCGCCAGCCGCGTGTCACCGCGGCGGCCAATCGCTTCTTCCGGCGGGTATACCAGCAAAGGGGCGACCCGTGCCGGCCAGCGGCGCGCGGGCGTATCGGACCTTGCAACCTGTTGTCGGAACTGGACTTATGACGATTTTTCCCCGGTGTTCCGCCTGTGCGGGCTGTGACGGTGGAAGCGATGAGAGTACGCCCGGCAGCGCCGTCGAGCGTGTGGTCGGGGGGCACCGCGGCTAAGTGCCCGACAGAAAAAAGGTTGGCCGTTCGATGCGGCGGATCGACGTGTCGATTTGTTGCCCGGCAACGGTTCTGGTAAAAACGTCCGATTCGCGCGCGAGTGGCCGGTTATGGGTCCGGCCAATCGTTTGCTACGGCGTTGGTGTCACTTGAAGCGGTCGGTCCGAGGAAGCGAAACAGCATGGCATCCAAAGCGGACGTGATGGACAGGATTGTGGCGTTGTGCAAGCGCCGCG
>CAZBFW010000071.1:0-11240 GCA_964491135.1 uncultured Phycisphaeraceae bacterium
CGGTGGGAATGACCGGCGGGCCCCGGGCGGGTACACTGCCGACCCGCCCGCGGGACGGCCCGGCAGGCGGGAAAGGGCTAGGACCGTGCGTTGGACGCGATCGGATATCCGGGTGATCGTCTTTGACTGGGGCGGCACACTTTGCGGTGCGAGCCGGGAACGCGAGGTGATGGCCGGCTGTGCGGAGGCGACCGTGGAGGCCGCCCGGCGCGCGGGGCTGCCCGTCCGGCCGGAAGCGGTCGGCCAACTGCTGAGCCTCGGCCGCGACTACGCCACCCGGCCAGTGGAGGCGCCCGAGTACCGCGAGCACGACGTCCGGGCCGTCCTGGCGGAGTGGCTGCGCGGCGCGTGCGGCCCCTCCCCGACGGACGGTACGCTGGACGCGATCCTGACGGCCTGCTGGGAGCGGTGGATCGGCTGCCTCGACGCATACGCCGGAGTTCCACAGACGATGGAGCGCCTGGCGGCGGCCGGGTACATCCTGGGCCTGATGAGCAACACCGCCGCGCCGGCCTGGGCGTGCGAGAGGGAATTGAACCGGCTGGGGCTCGACCGGCACCTGCGGTTCGCCGAGTTTTCCAGCCGCCTGGGGCGGCGCAAGCCACACCCTTCTGTCTATGAGGCTGTTATGGAACACGCCCGCAGGCATTGCCCGCCCATTCTGCCGGGCGAGGTGCTGTTCGTGGGCGACACGCCCGAAGCGGATGTTGCCGGCCCGGCCCGCGCCGGGATGCGTACGGCCCTCGTCGGCTCCGCGGTGCTTCCGGCCGATGTCCGGCCCGACTTGCAGGTGGCCGCTGTGCCGGACCTCTTGAACCACCTGGAGGTGTGACCGCAACAGACGCAGGAACAGGTTGGGCGGCGGGCTCATTTCCGCTGCGGGCGGATCGGGCATGGTGATGCGAAGTTCATCCCCGGGAACATGGGAGCGCAATAGACGATGGCGGTTCTACCTCTGCTTGCCGATCCGGCCGGATACCGGGCGTGCGATTGGGACTTGTCGAACGATCCGGCGGGTCGCGAGCACTGGATTGACGAGTTCCGCAAACACGCCGACTCGATGCTGGCCTATGCGGCGGCTCGCCGTAACCCACCGCCCGCCGAACATATGGCGGCCATGCGCCAGGCGTTCTTCGCGGAGCTGGATCATCTGCGGCGCCGGCCCAACGCTCGCGGCCGGTTGGACGTCCTCTCGCTCTGCTCGCTGCGCGACGAGCTCCTGCTGCGATTCGACATCGGCGATCCATACGTGGACGTGAAGGCGGCGGAAAACCGCGCGGCCCTGGTGCTATACGCGGACGTGGTACGGCGGCTGGATGACGTGCCGGCAGATCGGCGCGTGGAGGCGCTTCTGGTCGGCATGGTCGCGGGCAATCGCTTCGATCTGGGGTCACCCGTGACCGCCCGGGAATATGCCGCCGGCGGCATGGACTTCGTCGCGGAGCTGGCCCGCGTGAAGCCCCGGCCATGGTGGCGGGATGACGTGGACTTGCTGGCCGAGCGGCTCGACGCGGCCCGTCCGGCCTATCGCAAGGCGATCATTTTCGCGGACAACGCCGGGGCGGACGCCGTGCTGGGCGTGCTGCCCTTCGCGCGGCACCTGGCGAGCGTGGGAGTGCGGGTGGTGGTCGCGGCCACGGATCACTTCGCGCTGAACGACATCACGCGCGCGGACCTGGACCGCGTGCTGGCGGAGGCCGCGGGCGTGGACGCCGTGCTGGCCGGTCAGTTGAAGTCCGGCCGGCTCACGACCGTCGGTACGGGGCACACGCATCCGCTGATCGACCTTGCGGACGTCAGTGACGAATGCGCGGCGGCCGCGGCCGATTGCGACTTCGTCGTGCTGGAGGGCATGGGCCGGGCCGTGGAAAGCAACTGGCAGGCCGTCTTCCGCTGTGACAGCCTCCGCGTGGCCATGATCAAGAACGTCTCCGTCGCCCGCCACTACGGATGCGAGCTGTTCGACCTGGTCTGCCGGCTGGAGCCCGGACAGGGGCAGCCTGTCGCGCGTTGATCGAATCCGCAGGCATGCTGCGGGCAGGCCGGGCAGAAGGGCCGAAAGACAGATGCCCTGCATGTCGACACACTCATCCGCCGGGTTGGCGACGAGGCGGTCGAATGGGGAAGGGAACGGGGGGCCGGGAAACGCAAAAACTGGGAAACGCAAAAACGCAAAAACAAGAACAACGCGGGCTGCGCCCGCAATCCAAGCGACCCCGGCGCGCCGGGGCAGGCTCCGCGACGAAGCGACGGAGAAAGAGCTTGCGCCAGTGCCTTCGTGGAAATCCGCGCGGCGCGGGAGGAGCTGCGCGGGGCGCGGAGAATTCGGGCGTTTGCAGCGCAGAGATAAGAAGGAGCTTTCGGCCGCGGGCCGGGGCGAGGACAGCCCGGCCTTTCAAGGCCGGGTTCGCCGCACAACACCTCCAATCTTCTTTCCGTCCCGTAGGGACAGGAGGAGTCCCCCGTGTTGCGTTCAGGCCCGTTCGCGGGTCTGTGGGGAGGGGAGCGAGAACAGCAAGCAAAAAAGACGAAAAGCAGAAAAATCGAGGGGTGATGGAACCGGGGAGTTGGGGTGGGGCGGTGCGGACCCGCCGTTGAAACGGGCGGGCTGATCTCGGGCGGGCCTACGGCCCTTGGGAGCGGATCCCATCTGTTCATGGTTCCCCCCGCTTGCCATTCGCAATCCCGGCGCGCCGGGATTCGCAATTCGATCGGCAAGTCCCCGGCGTGTTCTTGTCACGAAGCACTGCTCAAGAAGCAGTGGCACGCGGGGGAGGGGCACTGCTCAAGAAGCAGTGGCACGCGGGGGAGGGGCACTGCTCAAGAGCAGTGGCACATCCGGAGGCTCAGACGGAGTCGGCGCGGATCGTGCCCGCGCCGTCTGCCTGAGATTTCACACGGGCAGCGAGAGCCACAGCGTGCCGGCCAGGCCGCGGGCAAAGGCCGAGCCGGGATTCACGTCCCCTTCAACGTCCATGAAAGAGGCCGCCCCGAAGGACGGCCTCTCGTCGTTGTCAAACCATGAACCCGCCCTGCATCAGCCGCCGGGAAACGCCACCTGGAACTCGGCAAAGTCGGCCAGGTCCACGTCCTCGTCGATGTCGAGGTCCGCACGGCTGAACGCGCCGGCATCGCAGCCGGCCGGCGGCGACGTCACGTTCGGCCCGGACATGCAGTCGGCGATGACGACGAAGTCCGCGTGGTCCACCACGCCGTTCCAGTCCAAATCACCCTTGGCGACGAACGTAACCGCCACGTCGTCGAGAATGAGCCCCTGCGGGTCGTCACTGGTCAAGGTGCACTGGGTCAGACGCCCGACGCTCGACGTCGCGCCCAGCGGCTCGATCCGCCACGAGTTCACGCCGCCAACCGCTCCGTAACCCGGCAGCACGAACTCGTAACCGCCCGTGCAGCCGTAGAACACCCATACCGGGTTGGACGGTGTGCCCTGGTTCACCCACCATTCCGTCTGCCCCACCGCACAGAGGTTCGTGAACGTCGGCTTGGGCCCACCACTGAGGAACTCCGTCCCCCCGGGCGGGCCTATGACCACGCCCGATTCGTCGAACAACGTCAGGCGGTACCCCGACGCCCCCAGCGAAGAGAAGTCCGCATCGAGCTCCTCGACCGGGGCCAACTCATCGATCTGCGTGCGCGAGATCCGCTGCTCCTGCCCCTCATCGTCGTAAAGCTTCATGATGATCACGTGCCCGCGGCAGCAGTTGCCCTTCGCCGTGGCCACGGCCAACCCGCCGGCATTCGGACCGACGCCAACTGACACGCCATCCTGGCCCGACGAGCCGAGGTTCGAAACAACGAGGCGCCGGTCTGACTCGTCGCAGCTGCCCATGGAATCGGGCGTGCACTCCTCGCTGATGTGCGCCTGTCCCTCGCCCCAGGACGGGTTGCCGAACGTCCGCACATGGGCGTTTGAGACCGCCAGCTCGGGAACCCCGCTGCCCGTGATCGAGAGGGACTCGAACCCGGGGCTTTCAGGGGTGCCCGGAGGGAAGGTCGGGGTGACCACGAACTGCGTGAACGTCGTGCCGCTGCAATAGTGAATGATAAACGTCAGAATCGGGCAGGTGGGGCAGACCTGGCCGGTGTAGACGCTCCAACCGGAGTAAAATCCCGGCGGGCAGATGAAGACTTCCGCGTTGAGCGGGAAGTCGACGATGGGGCCGGGGTAGGTCTCGGAGAAGATCACGCGGCCGTTCTTATCGAGCTGAACGATCTCGATGCTGGTCGCCCCCACGTCCGAGTAGTCGAAGGTGTACATCGCAGAGCCGTCCCCGTTGCTGACCATGCGGTGATTTCCGTAGATCAGACCGTCCCAGCCCTTGTGCTTGTGGCGGAGCGTCGCGCCGGGTGTGCCCAGGAACGGATCGAGGTCGATCTCCGCGCCGCCGCCAGAAGCGGAGTGCAGCGTGATCTCGACGCCGTCTTCGCCGGAGCTGCCCAGGTTCCGCACGGGGAGCCGGCGGTCGGTGGGCGGGTCGAGCTGGGCCGTGCCCAGCGCCGTGTGCAGCAGGCCGCTGACGTACGCCGTCTGGGGAAGGACGGTCACGCCAGTGATGACCAGGCCTTCATCGTCGTCGCTGAGAATCTCGCAACGGGTCCGCTCGCCGAAGCTCGAGGTGGCGTTGAGCGGCTCGACACTGAAGGAGGCCACGCCGGGCACCGTGCCGACACCGGGGAGCACGAATTCGTACAACCCCACGCAGCCCGTGAAAACCCAGACAGGATTGGCCGGCGTGCCGATGTTCTCCCAGATCTCCCGGTAACCCGGGGGGCAATTGGCCGAGAAAGTGGGCTTCGGGCCGCCGCCGTAAAACGCGGTGCCTTCGGGCGGCCCGAGTGCCGCACCGTTCGAGTCAAAGAGCCGCAGACGGAAACCGTCGGCGCCGAGCGCGGAGAAGTCCGCGTCCAGCTCCTCGATCCCGGTGGGGTCCGTGGTCTGGGTCATCGAGACGCGCAGTTCCTGACCTTCGTCATCGAATGCCTTCATGATGATCACGTGCCCGCGGCAGCAGTTGCCCTTGGCCAATGCGACGCTCACGCCGCCGTTGCCTGGGGGCAGCGCGACGGCCACGCCGTCCTGGCCGCTGCTGCCCAGATTGCCGACCTGCAATCCACGGTCGGTGCCGGCGCACGGCGGGGGAAAACCAATACACTCCTCGGCCAAATGCGCCTGCCCCAAGCCCCAGCTCACCAGGTCAAACGTGGTCAGATGGGCGTCCACCAGCACGAGGTCGGGAATGCCGTCTGCGGTCAGCTCGAAGGATTGCAGGTCGCTCCAGGGATCGGGCGGACAGCCGAGGCACGGCACCGGCGTCACTTCGATCGCCTGCACGCCTGTGATCGGGCCGCTCGTGAGCCCCGTTACCGTCGCGGCCACGTCAAAGAAACCCTGCGCGGCGCGGCGCCCGGAGCCGCTCGCCTGCACGCGGTACTCTTTGCGCGCCGTCAGTCCCGGCACAGGTACGAGGTCCAGTCCCCATCCCAGCACCGGCCCCGCCGCTACGCCTTCGGCCAGGACCCCGCCGTGCTCGTCCAGCAAACGCCACTGCAACTCCGACGCGCCGATGGCGCTGAAGTCGTATACCTCCGTCACAATGCCATCGGGGTCACTGATGAGCCGTAGCGTGCCCTTGATCGTCCCGTCCCACCCCTTGGGACGGACACGGATCTCCCGCTGAACGCCGGTGGCACCCAGCATCGACGCCAGGTCCACGCTCACTCCCCCTCCGTACAGGCTGTTGAACTGCACCTCGACGCCGTCTTCTCCGCTGCTGCCCAGGCAACAGGCTGTCAGGCGCCGGCCATCCACCGTGAGATCGGTGATGCCTCCCAGCGGGTGGTGCAGCAGCCCGCTGACGTACGTGTCAACCGGCTGCGCGAGCGCAGCGCTGCTCAAGAGGAGCATGACGAAAGAAGATGCCGCAAACGTCCACGTTTTCATGTGCTTGTTCTCCCTATCCAGAAATGCAAAGTCATTCGACGAATCACTCCACTCGGATATCGCTTCTGTGCGTCGTCCGCGACGCCTGATCGACGGGTCCTTTCGCGGTTTCGGTCTCATCGAGCAACGAACGCTGCACGCGCCACGCCACGATCGGTGCTTGCGTCATACGTACACGGCAAGCGACGTCGCGCGATGCGACCTCACAATCGCGAAGCAATCGAAAACCACGAATCCGGCCCGTTCGAGACGCTGCGTTGCAGCCTGGCGCGCAGACGGGTCTATCACTTACGACCCCGCGCGCACACGATCCGGCCGCAGCTCAACAACCCAGCGTACCCGCTTGCACACTTCTATAGGAAAACGTCGAGACAGGGGTGACGAGCATCCGGGTCTACGCTCCGCGGACGGACACCCGCCTCTCGCCCGAACGACAGGATTCTAGGCAGCCGCGTTGAAGCGGCAAGGAAGACCGGAAGAATTTTTTCGACTGACAGGAACGCGGCCCCGCACGCTGCCCACCCGCGGTCACGGGACGGACTTTCTCATTTGCGAGGCGCACGGGTCGAACCCACCGGCATGAGAACGCGAATTGCCGGCAACGCAGAAGGTAATTCGTCCTTCGGGAAGCAGTTCGGGAAGCGGAACGTGCGAATTGAAATGGGAACGCGGCGAATGATGATACGCGCATGGTTATGTCGAAACAGGAACGCAGCCGAGCCGCCTACCCCGCCCGACCCAGGTCCCGACCGCGAAGCGCGAACCACAACGTGCCGGCCAGGCCGCAGGCGAAGGCCGTGCCGAAGTTCACGAGCGGACCCACCTGCCAGAGGAACGCGCCGCCGAACGCGGCCAGGGACACAACGGTGTCCCTAACCAGGTAGTACGTGCCGAACGTGGCCGCCTGGCGACCCTCCGGGGCCAGGTCCAGGATCAACGCCTTACGCGTCGGCTCGCCAAACTCCTTGAGGCCCCGCAGCACAAACGCCACCGCCAGCCACCCGAAGGACTGACAGAAGTACAGCACGACCGGGAAGAGCGTGAAGAAGCCGAACGTCACCACCACCCACGGCTTTTTCGTCGTGCGATCCGCAAGCCACGCCACGGGGATGTAGATCAGCACGGCCGTGGCCATCTCGATGGCCGTGAGCGCGCCGAACTGCGTTCCGCTCACCGGATTCGCCACCGTCTTCATGCACCAGATCACCACGAAAGCGTAGGGAATCTGCTCGCAGAACCGGACCAGAATGTCCGCCACCAGAAGTTGACGCAGGGCGGCCGGCATTTGCCGGAGCATCCGGAACGGATGGACCGCAGGCTCCCGGGCACCTGGGGTGGCCGCCGCCCGGTCCTGCGGAATCAACACCTGCTGCAGTACGAGAGCCAGCCCGGCCATGGCCAGCGCAGCGACAAACGCGAGCCGCACGCCGGTGCGTTCGCCCCAGGCGTCGATAAACAGCCCGCCCACGATCGGTCCGGCCGCCATCGGGAACCGCCGCACGAGCGAGTGCATGGTGACTCCCATCGTCCGCTTGGTCCGGGGAAGCACCTGCGCCACCAGGCTCATGGTTGCGGGCAGAGAGATGGCCGTCCACGAAAGAAACAGCACCGATCCGGCAATCACCGCCTGCCACACCGGCACGAGAATCACCACAGCAAACCCGGCCATGGCCATCAGGTTGAAGACGAGCAGCGCCCGCTTGACCCCCAGGCGGTCCGACAGGTAGCCGCCGGGGAATGAGTAGAGCGCCGACAGCAGGTTATCCAGCCCGTTCAGCAGCCCCACGGAGAGGACCGAACCCCCCAAGGCGATCAGGTAGACCGGCAGGAACCGCTCGGCCAGCCGCTCGCCCATGCCGACGAGGATGACCATCGCCAGCAGGCCGACCATACCGGGCTGGAGGCCCAGGAAATCGCGAATTCGGCGGGTCGGGGCCATGGAAGGACGATGGTACCGCCTCCGCGTTGACAGGCCATCCCCGCGGCAGTACAAGCGCGGAGTCGCCAGGTGTGCCCGCCCGCGGGCGGGCTGAGATCAGAGCCTTTGAACCTGATCAGGGCCGGGCGGCCCCGGTCGTGCCCTGCCCACACGCCAGGCAGGCCGGTCCGCCCGTAGCGACCTGCGTAGGGAGGCGACCCGAACGCCGCCATTTGCGGCGCACCCGTCGCGCCCGTACCTCGCAGTCGATCCAAGCCCCCGATCGTCCACCGGTGGAGAGTCCGCCATGACCCAACTGGAAAGCGCCCGCCAACGCACCATCACGCCCGCCGTGCAGCGGGTGGCGGAGCGGGAGAACGTCACGTCCAACTTCATCCGCGATCAGGTCGGCCGCGGTCGGGTGGTCATCCCGGCCAACGTGAATCACCTGCCACCCAACGGGCGACTGGACCCCATTGGAATCGGCCGGCCCATCCGCACGAAGGTCAACGCGAACCTGGGCGCCTCACCCGTCGCCTCCTCGAAAGAGGGTGAGCTGGAGAAGCTCGAGTGGGCCGTTCGCTACGGAGCGGACGCGGTCATGGATTTGTCCACCGGGGGTGATCTGAACGACATCCGGCAACACCTGCTGGCGAACGCCACGGTGCCCCTGGGCACGGTCCCCATCTACGAGATGATTGTGAACCGGCCCGTGGAGGCACTGACGCCGGCCATCATCCTGGAGACCATCGAACGCCACGCGCAGCAGGGTGTCGACTTCATGACGCTCCACGCCGGCGTGCTCAAAGAGCACCTCCCGTTGCTGGCCAAGCGAACCGCCGGCATCGTTTCTCGTGGGGGATCCCTGTTGGCAAGGTGGATGACGTACCACAACCGCCAAAACCCGATCTACGAGCTGTTTGACGACATCAGCGCCATCCTTCGGCAGTATGACGTGACCTATTCCCTCGGCGACGGTCTGCGCCCCGGATGCCTGGCGGACGCCACCGACGAGGCGCAGATGGCGGAGCTGCGTACGCTGGGTGAGTTGGTGCAGCGGGCCCGCGAGGCCGGCGTGCAGGTCATGGTGGAAGGCCCCGGCCACATCCCGTATCACGAGATCGAGCTTAACATGTTGGTGCAGCAGGAGTTATGTGACGGCGCCCCGTTCTACGTCCTGGGCCCGGTGGTCACCGACATCTTCCCCGGCTACGACCACATCACCTCGGCCATCGGCGCGACGGCCGCTGCGTTCCACGGAGCCGCCTTCCTCTGCTACGTGACCCCTCGCGAACACCTCGGCCTGCCCACCCGCGAGGACGTGCGGATGGGGTGCGTCGCCCACAGGATCGCCGCCCACGCGGCCGATGTCGCCCGCGGGCTGCCGGCCATTCGCGAGCACGACGACGCCATGGCCCGAGCCCGAGCCGCCCTTGATTGGCCGAGACAGTTCGAGTTGGCCTTCGACAGTGAAACGGCCCGCGGCCTGCGGGACGGCGCCCTGCCTGAAGAGGCCGACTACTGCGGCATGTGCGGCCGCGACTGGTGTGCCATGCGCATTACCCGCGACCTCGAGCGTGATCGGAAGGAAGCCGTCGCAAACCACGCCATGCCGGACAAAGAATAGATTCTCAGAAGGATGCCGCCGGAGGCGGCTGAATGCAGCGTCTGGGTGTTGCATCGGACGGGCCCGCGCAGCATAATAAAATAAGTGGCATTACTTATTCCGCCGGCGGTGGAGGGATCCCGGCGGCGCGAACACCGTGATGGATCATGGGGTGGATTCTATGTCGGCGGTGATGCTTGACTCTCGAAGGGAGCCCACGCGAGGATGCCCGGCGTTTACCCTCATCGAGCTGCTGGTGGTCGTCTCCATCATCGCGCTGCTGATCAGTATTCTTCTGCCCAGTCTGAAGCGGGCCCGCGACCAGGCCAAGGCGGCCGTCTGTGGCGCAAACTTCCACCAGATCGGCATCGCCCTGTCGCAATACCTCCAGGACCATGCCCACTATCCCGGCCACCACACGGACCAGACCAACATCGCCGTCTGGCCACCGCGACTGCGGTTCTACATGAAGGACAATGTAGGATCGTTTTGGTGTCCGGCCTCGCACCCGATCAACAAGTGGGTGGTGAGATACCACCCCAGCCCCAGCTACAATCTCGGAGGGCGGTATTACCACAAGCATGAGATCCCCATCACATCGAGCAGCTTCTTCAGTTACGGGTACAATGATTGGGGTACGCGGGAGTTCAGCAACCCGCACCAGGGGCTGGGGGCGGTGGTCGGCCACCCGATCTATGGCGAACTGCCTGAAAGGCGAGTGAAGACGCCCTCGGATGTCATTGCCATGGCGGATGGCAACGCGGACGGCATTTGGGACACCGCCATCGACCCCGACACCGGCGAGTATCGCGAATACCCGAGCAAGCGGCATTACGGAGGGTCAGAGGTCTTGTTCTGCGACGGACACGTGTCCTGGTTTTCGCAGAAGGTCCTGCTGGACCGTTCGCCGGAAACGCGGCGCCGGTGGAACAACGATCACCTGCCGCATTGACCTCTGAGGGCAGCCTGGTTCGCCGATGAAGACGAAACAGACCATTCTGGCTCTTGTTGGGATCGGCATCCTTGGGGCGGCCGGCTGGATCGGCGTTCGAGGTTGGCGCAGCGGTCCCGACACCAAGGACTTCCCCGACGGCATCGCGTGGCTCTGTACCGATGGCGGTTGCGGAGAGGCCTTTGTCGTGACGCTGGATGGCATGTCAGACTACTTTCTGGCGCATCCAGACCGGCAATCGATGCCCTGCCCCCGATGCTGCGGGCTGAACACCGTCCGGGCCGCCCGCTGTCCGGATTGCGGCCGGTATTACCCCCGCGCACTCCTCCGCACGTCGGGCACGGGTTGCCCCCACTGCGCGAAAGCGCCCTCGGGCACAGGACCCCTGCGATAAACCCCCTGTCGGCGCAGAAAACGGCATCCGCGAAGCGTCGGCGAACCGGCGCTTCGCGGATGCGGAGGCACGGGAAGGACCGACCACGCGTCGGATCTTCCCCTGGCAATGCCCGAGGTTACTCCACGAGCATGATCGTCTCGTTCTGCGGCTCCTGCATTGGCGATTCGTGTACCGTCTCGCTCTGCTTGACGGTGCGCACGTCGTCTCCGCACCCGGACACGTTTGTCACGACCATCATACAGGCCGCCATCACGATCGCCGCCATCCAGCGTTTCATATCCAATGCTCCTCTCTTCGGGACGCCGCCCGGCTACTGCCGCTTCACAATCAGCATCTGGCCGTGGACCACGCGCCACACTTCCATGCCCGGAATGCTCACGGTCACCCGGCACACGCCGTCGCCGA